>NZ_JBNHEQ010000177.1:0-13865 GCF_050016015.1 Dapis hubbardiae BLCC-M172 | reverse complement strand
GAATAGGGAATAGGGAATAGGGAATAGAAAAGAATAAAAACAACTGTACCTCATATAGTAGTTTAACTTAAAAATGAGAAGTTTTTTCGCCTGAAACTCCCTCATAGCAAGGAAGCTTTGTCTCAATCTAAAGTGAAATGACTATAGCTTTGGAAACTGCTATGAAAATAGGAAGTATGTCCTGTAATTAAATTTGATATTTAGGACGAGAAGCAGTAGAACTCAAGACTTCTCAATCATACACTTTGGCTACCAGAAGCTAAAATAGATGTTTGTTCACTTTGAGCTAATACCTTAGTTTCATCACAAGCCCATTTATGATAATCCACCAATAATTGATGGGTTAGTCTTTGTTTAATTGTCATTAATACACTTTTGAGCAAGCCATTACCAGTTGTTTCTAAAACTGGTAATGGTGTTAACCATAATGGAGGGGGTAATTCTACTTTAACCTCTAAATCAGCTTTACCCTTGAGATGAGTAACTCCTTTTATTTGAATGGGTTCAAGAATGCCAATCAGATTTAGACTAAAGCGTTGGTTTATGTACTCTATCCCACGAATTTCACATCTCTCTGACTTTAAGTAAATTTTGCCTTTAGGACTAGACCACAACCGCATATCTACAGTTGGTTGAATCGTCAACATCATAAAGTTTAGTGGACGCATTTTCAAACGGAAACAATCTCGATCTAATTGCTCTAATCTTGTTGGGTCTGTCAAAGCATTTACTAAACGCTTTGGCTGACGTAGGTAATGCTGAATAGGAACTTGTTCCTCTACTACAGGAATATCTACTGATTGTGAAGCAGTAAATTTTATAATCATATTTTTTTCAAAAAATCAATATTTTATGGCTAAATTTTAATTAAAATTCACATTTATTAATGTGATTCAGATCATATTAAAGTATCTACTCAAGTTTGGTCAATAACTATAATCAGATTTAGGTAAAATTAATTAATTCTCATAAATAATAATGCCTTATTAATGAGAAATAAGTAAATAAATGTAATTTAATTTTGCAAAGTGTAAATTATTTTAATTTATAGAGATTTCCTTGAATATAAAATCTAAAACAGAACGGGATTTTATGAGGAAGAAATCAGGTCTCAAGCATTCTCTTAGCTGTGCCACTTTCGCTCTACAAGGGAATAAAAAGGGAATAAAAAGGGAATAAAAAATGAAATTGCGGATTTTCTTGCCTCCTAATTCAGTAGAAGGTACTGTTAACAAAGTTCCTCTCTAGGAGGTTAACTAATACACGAGTTACGCAGAAATACTATATATAGAGTAAAAAACTATAACGTTATAGTTTTGAACACTATATACATAGTCTTTCCGTAATTTCTATAATAACTAATAACTGATAACTGAAATGACCATTTCTATAGCACATCTTGGCCCTGCTGGAACTTATGCGGAGACAGCAGCAGTGGCATTTTCTCACAAACTAAGTCAGCTTGGTCAAAAATCTATTCTGTGCCCATATCCTAGTATTGCTCAAACTTTATGGGCTGTTTCTAAAGAGGAAGTTAATTTGGCAGTTGTACCTGTAGAAAATTCTATCGAAGGAAGCGTTACTATTACTCTAGATACACTTTGGCAATTGGATATTTTAGAAATTCAAACTGCATTAGTCTTACCTATTTCTCATGGATTAATATCATTAGCTAGTAATTTTGAAGAGATTAAAACTGTTTATTCTCATCCACAAGCTTTAGCTCAATGTCAAAGTTGGTTAGAAAAGTTTTTGCCACAAGTACAACAAATTCCAGCTAATTCTACCACAGAAGCATTAGAGCATTTAGAAACAGATCGGAGTGCTGCAGCGATCGCTTCTCAAAGAGCTGCTGAACTTTATCAATTGCCTATATTAGCTTACCCAATTAATGATTATCCTGATAATTGTACTCGCTTTTGGGTGTTGAAACAAGGAAGTACAGAAATAGAAAATTCGGCTTTAAAACTGATAATTAATAGGATAAATAAACCAGAAAATTTAGTTTTTACTTCTTTAGGTTTTACTGTACCTGCAAATGTACCAGGAGCTTTAGTTCAACCATTACAAGTATTTGCTAAAAGGGAGATTAATATGAGTAGAATAGAGTCTCGTCCGACTAAGTTATCTCTGGGTGATTATTTATTTTTTATTGATATAGAAGCGAATAGTAATCTTAATTATGTTAAGGCAGCAATAGAAGAATTGAAAACCTATACCAAAATCTTCAAAATCTTTGGCAGTTATACTATTATGGCAATCAATTAATAGTAATTAGGGAATAGTGAATAGGGAATGGGGAATAGGGAATGGGGAGTTAAAAAGATTTTCTGATGTTTTATTTTCCATAACTTGAGCCTAATTACAAAATTTTTAATTCAAATTAGCTAGAGTAGGAGAATTAAATTTTAAAATTTGTAGGTATTACTAGAGTCTTTCTAGATGGGCAATTAATAATAATTTTGGCTTAAGTAAATACGATAAATCAACCAGAAAATTTAGTTTTTACTTCTTGAGGTTTTACTGTACCTGCAAATGTACCGGGAGCTTTAGTTCAACCATTACAAGTATTTGCTAAAAGGGAGATTAATATGAGTAGAATAGAGTCTCGTCCGACTAAGTTATCTCTGGGTGATTATTTATTTTTTATTGATATAGAAGCGAATAGTAATCTTAATTATGTTAAGGCAGCAATAGAAGAATTGAAAACCTATACCAAAATCTTCAAAATCTTTGGCAGTTATACTATTATGGCAATCAATTAATAGTAATTAGGGAATAGTGAATAGGGAATGGGGAATAGGGAATGGGGAGTTAAAAAGATTTTCTGATGTTTTATTTTCCATAACTTGAGCCTAATTACAAAATTTTTAATTCAAATTAGCTAGAGTAGGAGAATTAAATTTTAAAATTTGTAGGTATTACTAGAGTCTTTCTAGATGGGCAATTAATAATAATGTTGGCTTAAGTAAATAGGTGTTAAAATTCTCAACTATATAACTAAATATAAATCTACCTAGCTAACTATCCTGGCAAAAACTGGAGTTCATTGACAAATCTTAGTATAGTCAAGCTTTTCCACACCTATCTATATAGTTAATCAACTATATACTGGCGTTAATTTTTGGAGAATTACCCCAGAGTCAGACCTATAATTTAATACTTAAAACCTTATATATATTCAAAATATGTGGTCATCTAGTCAAGGCATTCCAAATATACCCGATATTACCCATCCTCAAGAACTGATTGAACTTGGCAATCAAATTCTTAAAGCATCAATCATATTAATTATTCTCACTGGTTGCTTAGGTATAGGAATAGCAATTATCAATTTTTCTATCCATAATAGCAAAGAATCCGAAGCGAATATTCTGATTAATGAGTTGGTGTCTAGATATTCAAGTTTACTTAAAAGTTTACCCCATCTAATTTTAGTTTTAATATTGCTAGTAGGAGGATTTTTTCTTTGTTCAACTCTTAGCAATCGTTATCATAACTGGGAACAAGCAAAAGTTGCCAAAATTGCTGCGGGTGTGGCAGGATATAGCCTCGAACAAATGTCTCCAAAAGTTCGTTATATAGTAGAAGAACCATATACATATTATCAATGGGTTGATAATAAACAGGTTGAAATTAAAAGCACAAGAAATGTAGATAAATCCCACATTCCGCACGACAAAATAATGGGCAAAATTACTCGGTAGTAAAAATACAGAAAAAACTAAGTTAACTCTTCAAGAAAAGTTATTTATTACAGATATTAACCCTGACGATATTATTCTTTAGCTCTCTGAACACCATAAAAAAAAGTAAGTCCAATCTATCTCTCAAGCAAATGCCTTACGACCTAAATTTTTAGCAGCAATAGAAGCAGTACATAATCCTCCAAAAGGTTCCCATACAACATCTCCAAAATCGCTAGGCTCTTGAAGAAGGTGGAATTGAATTTATCCCAAACAATGGTGGAGGGGTAGGTGTCCGCTTTCGTTAAAATCAGCAGTTATAATCAAGCTGCTTTAATTTCTAACAAATATTTATCACCTCTGGTATTACCAACGCCAAAAATCTAGTAGATAATTTTTACTTGACTTTATATTCAACTGTTGCGCAATAGTTGATTAAATATTCAATTTAACTTTGATAAATGCAGGACTTACGCTGAGACAATATATATAGGGTTTGCTGAAAAAGTCTTTTTTAAGGAGTAGGGGAGCAGGGAAGCAGTAGGGACATTGCATACAACGTCCTTACGGGAGTAATTTTTTTGCCCAACTCTTCCGCAAAATGCTAACTTTTTGAGCGAAATCAACTGAAAACCAGGCACTTTTTTAGAGCCTAAAAATACTCAAACCTTTATATGTCAATACTTGGATATTTAATCAGCAAGCCCTATACTATATAGTCTTAAAAAACTATAGCGCTATAGATATGTAGTGTTTAAAACTCAAAATGCTTAAATCCTAAATTGGTTCAACTCCAGCAAAAATTCTGGGGGAGTTAGTATTTGTTTTATTTCCCGATAATTTCTAGAGCTAAATAGAAAATAAAGAAGGTTGACAAGGACTAAACGAAAGACGGTGCTGAGGCGACACCCCGTAATTTACGATTCCTTGTTTATGTTTTTGCGTACCATAACCTTTATTTTTAGTCAAGTCATAAACAGGATATTTTTTAGCTAAACGCATAATCAAAGTATCACGCCAAACCTTAGCCACAATACTCGCAGCAGCGATCGCCAAACATTTACTATCCCCCTTAACAATAGTCCTTTGAGGTATCAGTAAATCTCTAATTTCTTGATTCCCATCAACCAGAACCAAATCAGGCTTAGGTTGCAGCTGCATAACAGCCCGCTTCATCGCCAATAAAGAAGCTTGTAGAATATTCAAGCGGTCAATCTCTCGAACAGAAGCCATACCAATCTTACAATCCAAAGCCACGGCCAAAATTTGAGTCGCCAAGTGACACCGACGTTTTTCTGCCAACCTTTTACTATCTTTCACCCCACTACTAGCCAAATCATCCAAAACCTCCTCTGACAAAATTACCGCTGCTGCCACCACAGGGCCAAATAATGCCCCACGCCCCACTTCATCCACACCAGCAGTTAGAAGAGAGGATGGATAATCAATCAACTCAGAACAAGTCATAAGTACCATTTAAAAAAGTTTGCTACAAATTCTTAGCATTCAGGAGTCATTTCAGTTATCATTTAGCCTTCTAGGTCGTAACTGCCTCTTGACTCCTGGGTCGGAGCTAGGCTTTTTCGTATAGGGAATGCTCCGCAAACATGTCGCCGAGCGTTAACGAAGTTGTGCGGAACGCTAAACACTACCTCCGGCTATCCAAGGGGAGGCTATTGTCCTTATTTTTTTGTTCAGACAAATGATCTGCTGTCTTAAAAAAGAAGTCCTTTCTACATTTGTGAATCTTTTCGTGTACCAACCCAATTTGTTTTTTTGATTTTCAGCCAGCTTAGTGAATCTTTCTTCTTATTTTTCAGTTTCCCTTCTCGCAATTTCAGCTTGCCTTCAGACTTTTTGAAGAATTTGTGTTCCTGGATGAATTCACTTTAGCTGGTTGCTAAAAACTTTTCGAGTCCCAAGTCTACACCAATGACATAGCCATGAGGTATCACATCAGGTACATCAACATTATTAGAAAATTTTTCCCTTATTCTTCTGTCACTGCCGAAGAACGACGGCGACGACGACGAATTGGCCCAGAATCATCAGAGTCATTGCTATCTGAGTTTATCTCAACATCTGAATCAATCAACTCTGACTCGTAATTATCATTTTCCTCATCACCATCAAAATCATCAGCTTGCTCCAAAGACACCGATGAATCAAAATTATCTAATTCCTGAGCATCTTCTTCTTCTTCGTAATCTACTACCGATTCAACTTCTACATCTTCTTCCTTTTCTGTCGTTGTTTTTCTCAAATTACCCTCCCCTGGTTTCTTAATAGAGATAATTGCCGACTTGGGATTTTTCACTGCTCCCTCCTCTAAAAGTGTTATCGGAGAAATACCCATCAAAGCATAGACATCCTGCTCATCAGACGTCATTTCTACTGTCACTATCTCTTGAGGTTCAGTCACAGGTCTAATTATTTCTCTTCCTGACCGTCGATTAGGAGTCGTAAGTGGATATCCTTCGGAAAGGATAGGATACTCCATTCCCGACCCTAACTCCCTTTCCTGTAATTCCAAAGCCTCATCCTGCATAGTTTCACCTACTCCTACCCTACGGCGACGACGGCGACGGGTAGACTCCTGATAACTAGGATGATTCAATAATTCTAAATCTGAGCCATTATTAGCAAGCTCCACTTCTTGATATCCCTGTGTCATTTCTAAAGAAGGGTTTTGGGCTGCACTAACTAAAGGTGGAGAAGCAACAGTCATAGGTCTCGTTGATTCTTCAACATCTGGAGTCCTAGTAACCACAGACAAATTAACCTCTCCAATAGAAGCTTCAGATTCACCCGGCAAATGAACCAAATGTCCCAACCCATTACAACTAGGACAAGTACGACCAAACAACTCATATATATTTTGACCTTGCCGTTTACGAGTTAACTCAACTAACCCCAACTCCGACAACTGAGCTATCTGAGGTCTAGCCTTATCAGCTCTGAGAACCTGATTAAAATGTTCCAGAACTTGCAATTGGTCTCGCCGTGAGTCCATATCAATAAAATCAACAATAATAACTCCCGCAATGTTACGCAGGCGTAGTTGACGAGCTATTTCCGTAGCTGCCTCACAATTTGTCCAAAGTACCGTTTCCCTTGCTGTAGCAGAACGTGTGAAAGAACCAGAGTTGACATCTATAACAGTTAACGCTTCAGTAGGTTGGATAATCACATAACCACCAGAAGGTAAATCTACTCTTGGTCTGAGAGCTTCTCGAATAGCTGCATTCACCCGGAAGTATTCTAGGACAGGAATCCGATCGCTATGATGGTCAATCAAAACTTGTAATGGTTTGCCCCCACTCCAGTTCAGCAAATGTTGCTTAACTCGCTTCACTCCCTCACTAGAGTCCACCACAATCCGATTCACATCGGTACTATACATATCTCGTAACACCCTTTGAATAAAATCATTATCACGATTTAGTAGTGCCGGCGCCCTGTTAGAATTAGCCTCAATTTGGATAGTTTCCCATTGTTGCTGCAAAACCTCTAAATCTTCTATAACCGCTTCTTCCTCCATACCCTCTGCTTCAGTACGGACTAATAGACCCATACCCGCTGGTTTAATTAAAATTGCCAAGGCTCTAAGGCGACTTCGCTCATTCTCAGAACGGATACGTCGAGATAAATTTACACCCCGCCCATAAGGCATTAAAACCAAATAACGGCCTGGTAGAGTTACATTTCCTGTTAAACGTGGCCCTTTTGTCCCAGTAGGTTCCTTCATTACTTGCACTAGGACTTTTTGTTGAGGTGTCAGTAATTCAGTAATTGCACCAGAAGAGCGCTTCAATCGCAATGGCCCTAGATCGCTAACATGAATAAATCCATTACGTTCAGGATCTCCAATATTCACAAAAGCTGCATCTATTCCAGGTAATACATTTTCCACAACTCCTAGATATATGTCGCTGACTTGATGGCTGCCTTTAGCAACAACAAGTTCTTGTATTTGGTCTTCAGAAAATACAGCAGCGATTCTTTGCTGCTCGGCGATAATTATTTGCTTCGGCATTCAATTTCCTCCTGTACAGACTTGTTAACCAAGCCCTTCCCTTTCTAAGACCCCGCTCTTAAGGGCGAGGTTTAAACAAAAATGTGGCGTTGTCAATTAAGTCACCTTTGGTTTTATGTAGGTTACTTATAATGTTGGATATTAATTGCTTTGCTGTGTGAATTTTAAACTTCGGTTTTTTGGATAATACTTAAGTCTGGTGTTGAGCTTTTTCCGTTTCATTTCACCCTTACCAAGCTGAATATTTCCATCAACTTGTACAGACTTGGTTACTCAGCAACTACTAAAATTATCAACAACAAAACTAATCCAACCTTTTCTACAAAACTTGATATTTGGCATCAATTCTAACAACTTAGAATGATATATTCTTTTCAGTTCCGGAATGCTCCGCAAACAGGAACTTCTAACTAGAGCAATTAATAGAATTAATTATCAGGATGATATCCTCTCAACTTAACTAATTAATTATAAGTTTTAATTCCCATCTGACTATTTCTAAATTTTATCCCTTTGTTAGTGCTATAAAATTTTAGCAGTCAGACTAATTAACGTCTAGTTTCGGTTTTCATTAATCTATCAATGATTCACTGTATAATTTCCATACTTTCTAATTTTAGCATTGTTTTAGTTAAAATTCTCTTACTAACTTTTTGATTCATAATACAGTAACGTAATCAATAAATAAACGGACAATTTATCTAATGACTCTGTACTGAAATTAATCAATTTATTAAGGACAATCCTCAATTATTCGCACTACAACTTTAAAGTTTTTTGTCAAAGCTTAATTTCTTAAATCCATGTCAATATCGAATTATCCCCATTTTTACACAAAGCTAATTTTCTTGCTTTTAATGGAGTAATTTTTTGATCTTCAGCTTTTGAAATTAGTAGGGTGTCCAGCTTTATTTTGTGGGTCAAGCAATCCTTAATAAGCTTATGAACTTAAACTATAACTATAAGATTATCTCTAACCTAGCATTTTAGCATAGACACCCTCGTAGATTTTGGAATAGCAAGCTATAATACCTTATGGAAAAAAGATTATTACAAATAACCTAATTAATTGTAGTAGCTGGTAGGTCTTAGATAAATTTTAATTTTATCACTATGACTGAATTAAGTTTCTCAGAGTCTCAAATCCTAGACCATTATTTATAACATTATTTGAGCAATTTGCTATAACAGCCTATTAAGTTATATTTATTGAGGTTGCAAGGCCATCGTCTACCTTGACCATGATTAAACATGATATTGGCCTTGTACAAGTCCTGTAGGATTTCAGATCAGCGATCGCCTAAAAATCAGAGCACTTAACATAACACAGCTCAGAGGGTAATTGAGGAAAATTCCTGAATCTCTTGTAAGCTAAGACTTTCCCAAAAATAAATTCTATTACTTTAGTTATGTAAGGTTGCTAATAAGTTAGCATTTCCTTAATCAAAACTGTTTCAGTTTTGATTAATTAATTATAGTTTCTGCTTGTTCAAACTAGAGTAATCTTTTGAATTTCCACACTGATAAAACCAAAGCTTCTTAAGAGACTTTCCTGAAACTTTGATCAACCCAAAAATAACTTTTGCCGATGAGTATGCAGCAATTCAAACTCTAGCTTGCTGACTTGTTCCAGCATATAAATTATATTTTGTGGTCTTAGTAAAGTTCCATCATTCTGATAACTTCCTACATAACGAATAATACCATCAGTTTCATAATTCCAATTTGACTTACAAGAGCTTGTAGGGACGTTGCATGCAACGTCCCTACGGTAAGAATTTAAAGCTGTTGGATACTCTAAAAACTCCAATTCAAACAAGCGATCGCGTAAATTAACAACCTTTACCTTACCCGACTTGGTTTTTTGTTCCCAAAGAATTGATTCCCTGTTTGTAATTGCCTCTACCCACCCTTGCCAAACAGTAGGGGTTTGGTCTCCAAACCCAGTAGAACAGTCATTACCTTCAAATTCTCTTATATTCTCACAGTCTTGTATCAAATCTTTTGCAGAGTCATTAGTTTTCCTGACCCTCAAAATATACTCTGCTTTCTCCAATATCTGAGATAAAGAAGGACTCTTAACCTCTACCTCTTCTACCTTATATATAGGTATACCAACTGGCAATTGACTCTCCAATTTATTCTGAAATGTTACCACATCCATTATTTCTGTCAACTCAAAATCCACTACTTCCCCCGTGCTAGTTACCCCTAGAGATAAAGCATTAGCTGGAATAATCCGTGGACTTGGATGGTATCCTCCCGTAAAGGCAATAGGTATGTCGCTCCGACGGACAGCACGAGCAAATAACCTAGCTAAATCTAGATGACTAACTAAAGCCATCTCTCCTAACTTCCCAAACCAAACTCGTAGACGTTGTACCCGATTTTGATTAGGAACAAACTTACCAACAAACTCTGGAATTGGTGGTGGTGGAACCACAATATTATGACCTAGATCTGGACCACATACACCACAATGAGAACAAGCTGCAAAAGAGCAGTCAGGAACAGTCGCTTCTGCCAAAGCTTTCTGTAAATCTTCTTTGAGCCAATTTTTATCAATTCCCGTATCTATATGATCCCAAGGTAAAGCTTGGTCAAGTAGGGAATTTATTTTCTCATTACATATATCTTGATTATTTTCCGTATTTTCAAATACATTCCATTCACCACTTTCTACCTGACGGTACTTCCAACTCAAATCTGATTCTTTAATAGCATCACTCCATGCAGCAAAAGCTCGATCCAAACTTTCCCACCAAGAGTCCATTCCAGCACCCTTTTCCCAAGCACGTTGAATCACAGATGCTAAACGGCGATCGCCCCTACCCAGAAAATCCTCCATTGCCGAGAGACGGACATCTGTATAATTTGCCTTTACACCTTTCATCCTCCGAAATTCTGCCTTGAGTAATTCTTGCTTACGTTCAAATTCAGCCACAGAAACAGAATGCCATTGAAAAGGAGTGTGAGGTTTGGGGGTAAAATTAGAAATTGTCAAAGTAACCTGTAGCTTTTTGCGACCTTTTGCTCGGCATTCTTGCTGTAACCAATTAACTGTTTCCGCAATACCCAACACATCAACATCAGTTTCCCCAGGCAAACCAATCATAAAATAGAGCTTAACCTTATCCCAACCTTGGTCATAAGCAGTTTTGACCCCCCGCAAAAGTTCCTCATTTGTCAAACCCTTATTTATAATGTCCCGCATTCGTTGGGTACCAGCTTCTGGAGCAAATGTCAAACTACTTTGGCGATTACCGCCAATAATATTAGCAATATTTTCATCAAACCTATCTACTCGCTGACTTGGTAGAGATAGAGAAATATTTTCATCCTTAAAACGATTTCTAATTTCAGTTCCTACCGCTGGTAAAGCAAGATAATCTGAACAACTCAACGAAAGCAAAGAAAACTCATTATGTCCTGTCTTACTTATACCTTTTTCAATAGTATCGACTATTTGTTCTGGTTCCACATCTCGTGCAGGTCTAGTTAACATACCTGGTTGACAAAAGCGACAACCTCTGGTACATCCACGTCGTACTTCTAGAACCAATCGGTCATGGACTGTTTCCACATAAGGAACTAAACCTATAGAATAAGCTGGCATAGGAGCTGCCACTCGACGCAATATTCTTTCTGGCACATCATCACGAATAGGAAAAACTGAGCCATCTTCAGCCATGCGATAAAACTGTGGCACATAGACACCAGGAATTTGGGCTAAGTCTAAAAGCAATTCTTCTCTGCTTAACTTATTAGCTTTGCCTTCCTGAACTATTAGTCCAATTTCTGGCAGTAACTCTTCTCCATCCCCTAAAGCAATAAAATCAAAAAAGTCTGCATAAGGTTCAGGGTTTGAAGTTGCTGTTTGACCCCCGGCGAAGATGAGGGGAAGTGAGGGAGTGGGGGAGTGGGGGAGTGGGGGAGTGGGGGAGTAACACTTTTTACTTTCTTTTAGTCTTTCTTGCCAAGTCAAAGGAATACCAGCCAAACTTAGCATCTCTAGAATATTTGTAGCCCCTAATTCATAACTGAGGCTAAAGCCAAGAATATCAAAATCAGTAAGCGATCGCCTAGATTCTACAGCAAATAGTTTAGTATTTGTGGCCCTTAATTTTTGGGCTAAATCTGGAGCAGGTAAATATGCGCGATCGCATAATTGCTGTGGCTGAGAATTTAAGATATTGTAAAGAATTATATGTCCTAAATTAGAAGCTCCTACTTCATAAACTTCTGGGTAGGTAAGCACCCAGCGGACTTGAGAGCTGTCCCAAGGTTTATGAAAAGCACCAAACTCATTACCAAGGTAACGAGCAGGTTTGTGGATATCGGGTGTAAGTAAATTCTCTACTGCTACTGCCACTATTACTACTTAAGGTGTATTTTATGGTTAGATATATTTCAACATAGCACCAAAAACTTATGGTGTGAAACTAGGAGTCACAAATTTAACTTCGTTCTGGCCTCAAGGTCTCAATGATGAATATCACTTTCTCCAATAGTATTGGATCACCTATCAGGGTAAATATCTAGCAGAGAATTTAATTATGTAGAGTTTTTACTTAGATTAGCCATGGAACCAAATTGTGTGATTCGGAAACTTGTATCTAGAGCGCTCTATTTTCGGCGATTAACTCCTGAAATAGAAAATCAAATCAACTCAGAGTTGACACGACTTGGCTATATTTCCGATGTAGATTATGAAGCATTAGAGTTATTAATGGAGGAGATGGATGCAGGACGAATTCAGCTTGTTCCTACTCTGTAAATAATCGTAATTTTTTTGTGATTTAAAGCTTAAGTCGAATGTAGAAAATTCGATTAACTTAATTGACTGTAAAATTTATCTGTTTTTAGCAGATAGGTTATTATATAATCAATAGTTTAGCTACACTATATGATCAATAATCACAGAAAATATAAACCTAGTAAGATACAATTATAATTGAGTTTTTTAGTAGTGCTGCATAAGTAACCATAGATATTAAGAAATACTGATTACTGGGAACAGAGAATAGGAAATGGGGAACAGTGGATTTTCCCAATATTTCTGATAATAAATCCGCTTATATTTTCTCTAAGTGCCTTCTACTCTCTATCTTAATCTATTGTTATCAAGCTACTTTCGATCATTTCAGTTATCAATTATCAATACATCTAAATGAAGCCAGACCATTGAAATACTGAAGTTGATTTTTTTCATCTCCTATGTAATCTAATTACGGGATAATATTCAACTGATTTCTTTTTTCGTCTATCTTGACTATTTTTCGATTACAGATTTCTCTATGTAGAGGTAGTTTAACGAGCTTATTTTTCAGGGTGTTGACTATAAAATAGAGAAAACATTTGAGTTAATTAAATAGATCGAGTTCAATAATTAATAATTACCTCTTATTATAAAGAAGAGGATTTAGTAAAAATAATTTTTTTTCCTTTTTCTCCATTCATGGAGAAGCTTGATACCTTAATTTTTCGGTAAATAATTTTTTTTGAGGTTATTTTATAAATTACTTACTCTTGATAATTGATAAAGATATCAAAGGCTAGAATAATTCAAAATTCATTTGTAACTAGCAAAAATTCTATTAATTATTCTTTCTATACTCTCTCAAAAAATCTAATACTATTTTCCCTTAACGAAGTCAGAAGTCAGAAGTTATTTTTGTAACAGGGATTAGAGCAACGCTCCAAAAATATTGCGCCTTAAAAGGCGGGGTTTTAGACCCAATATTATTTTGATAAATTTGAACTTAATAAAATCTGATAAGAGTCAGTTTAATAAGGTCTGAGTAACAATTATTAAGTACATTTTTAGAAATAAATACTATAAGTAGTCAGGACTTACGCTAAGACAATGTATATAGTGTTCAAAACTCGAACGTTCTAGTTTTTTGACTCTATATATAGTACCTCTGCCTAAGTCCTATGTAACTTCTGACTTCTGACTTCTGGCTTCTGGCTTACAGCGGTTTTCATTTCAGTAGACAACGGTAGGGGTGAATGGCCATTCGCCCCTACAGAGTTTTGATTATGACGATGTGGTTTATCCATCTGAAAAGCGCTGTAAAAAGACCCCTGACTACTTTGAAATCTAGAACAGAAAATTTAACTGGTTGTTATTTTGAATAGGA
>NZ_JBNHEQ010000176.1:2987-32169 GCF_050016015.1 Dapis hubbardiae BLCC-M172 | reverse complement strand
GATAATTGATAATGGATAATTGATAATGGATAATTGATAATGGATAATTGATAATGGATAATTGATAGTTACCCAACAAGTTCAATAAGTCCAGTAGGGTGCGTTTCCGCTCTTAGCGGACATGAAAAGACGGCTAAAATTTAGACTGTGAAAGACATTTAACAATCTGTCGGAACGCACCATTGCATAAGTTTCGGTTCACTACAGTCTTATTTTCAACTGCCATATTTTTAAATAGGAGAACTTTGTGAAAGCTTTTGTAATTCAGGAATTTGGTAAATTAGTCTGTACTGAAAAACCACAACCACAACCAAAATTTGGAGAAGTTTTAGTCAGAGTCACAGCAGAGTCCAGTAGGGTGCGTTTCCGCTCTTAGCGGACATGAAAAGACGGCTAAAATTTAGACTGTGAAAGACATTTAACAATCTGTCGGAACGCACCATTGCATAAGTTTCGGTTCACTACAGTCTTATTTTCAACTGCCATATTTTTAAATAGGAGAACTTTGTGAAAGCTTTTGTAATTCAGGAATTTGGTAAATTAGTCTGTACTGAAAAACCACAACCACAACCAAAATTTGGAGAAGTTTTAGTCAGAGTCACAGCAGTTTCCCTTAACTATCGAGATATTTTAATGGTTAAAGGTCTTTACAACCCCCATTTACCTTTACCTGTTATTCCATGTTCCGATGGAGTTGGAGAAGTTGTGTCAGTAGGAGAAGGTGTCACCAGAGTGAAACCGGGAGATAGAGTCGCTGGCATTTTTCTGCAGAAATGGTTATCAGGTAATTTAACTACAGAAGCAGCAAGGTCAGCTTTGGGTGGTGAAGTTGATGGAATGTTAGCAGAATATGTAGTCTTGTCTGAAAATGGGGTGGTAAATATTCCTGCTCACTTATCTGATACAGAAGCAGCAACTTTACCTTGTGCTGCAGTAACTGCTTGGCATGCTCTAATAGAAGCAGGTTTAAAACCAGGGGAAACAGTGTTAGTAATGGGAACAGGTGGAGTTTCCTTGTTTGCGTTACAGTTTGCAGTAATGGCAGGAGCGCGAGTCATTGCAACTTCCAGTAGTGATGAAAAATTGGAGCGGGTGAAACAGTTAGGTGCATCTGATGTCATTAATTATAAATATGTGCCTAAATGGGAAAAACAAGTGTTGGCGTTGACTGAGGGAGTAGGAGTTGACTATGTTGTGGAAGTTGGTGGAGCAAATACTTTGAGTAAGTCTGTGAAAGCAGTGAGAATGGGAGGTCAAATAAGTTTAATAGGTGTATTAGCTGGAGCGCAAGGAGAATTTAATCCTTTACCCGCAGTAATGAAAGGAGTACGCATACAGGGTATTTTTGTCGGTTCGCGTCAAATGTTTGAGACGATGAATAAAGCAATAAATGTGCAGAAATTACGTCCGGTTTGCGATCGCGTATTTCCATTTGAGTCAGCTCCAGAAGCATTGAGTTATATGGAAACAGGTTCCCATTTTGGTAAAATTACAATTGAATTGAAGTAAGGAAGAAGAAAGAAGGAGGACTAAGGGAACTCAAACTCACAGCAATTCTATACACCATGTAGACAGTGGGGTATTAAACGACAAAAGGACTTACGCAGAAACCGGGTTTATGAACTAAAATTGGCAATATCAAGCGTTAAATTAGGGTAATAAACCCGGTTTCTTGGTTGGGGTGCGTAAGTTTTAGATAAATAAGGAGACAAACATGAAAGCATTCATAACTAATTTTGGAATACAAATAATAGACATATTCTAACAATTGAGAGACAATTTCATCTGGAGAAAGCCCCATTTTTTCATAGCAAATAACAATATCTTCTACTCTAATTCGATGTCCAGCAATCCGAGGTTTTCCACCACAAATTCCTGGAGTAATTTCAATGTGTTCTGTAATTGTAGATGTTTTAGACATAACTAATTTTGACATACAAATAATAGATATATTTTAACAGACAATAGTTTTTTTAGCTAACTAAGAAAAATTATTTAGGTTTAGGATTCTACTACAAGCAATTTATTCAATTATTGATGCTAATATCACATCTACTGCTGATATAATAGCTGCAAAAACCAGAAATAAAACTGCTCTATTTAACATTTTAGCTGTAGCGTCTCTGAGTTCAGCTAACTCTATAATTGACTCATTCCAAACTTCAATTAACGAACGCCGATAACGCTCTTCAGTAATACTCAGACATTTTTCAATCAACTTTTGAGGCAGAATATTTGTTCCTCCTTTTTTTGGTTTAAATCCCCATAATCCAAAAATCAAAGAAATAATTAAGCTACAAAGAGTTAGTATTTTTAGAATTAAGCACATTTTACACTTTAAACAAATGTCTGTGTCTGGCAAATTTAAAACCAGGGAATTATCAGGTAAATCTGATGAAAAACGAATCATAATAGCATCAAACCCAATAACTGTTCCTAACTTAGTATTTAAAGTGTTTTGACTAGAATCTAAATCTTTTAAAACCTGCTGCGCATATTCGTAAATTAGTTGTATATTAGAGTTGTCCTTTTCTGTCAAAATAATAGCCTCCATGTCTAATAATTCACAACAAAATGAAAACTAAAATCAGAAACCGTCTGATACTTATCAGGAACTAAAACCACCTAAACAACCTGAAAAAAATGAACCAACTGTGAAGTTTGAACCTGAAGACGGAATACCTATCTGGAATAATAGTGAAGATATTTCAAATCATGTAGATTGAAACTTCTAAATCAATAATTTTCAGGCGGGCTGATACCCTCCTTATTGCTAAAAAATAACTAACTTTATACTAACAATTGATAGTTACCTTTTGCGGCTTTTTGTTCCTGATTTTTTCTGACTATAGCGACTTTTTTTCCACTGGCAATTAAAAGTATTATCTATTAATTTTTTTAGACATATTATGGAAATTTTATCATCGTGAACAGAACCAGACTTGCTCTCAATATTAATAATTTCAAATCCTATCTTTTGAAGTTTCTCTGATTTATTTATCTCACCAACATAATCTCCATCATCTACTGTTTCACCTGGTACTACTGATTGATGTATATCCCAACAAATTATTTGATCGGTTATAACTAATGGATGGTTAAATAGCTCATCAGTTGCGAATAAAAATTTGTATTCTAAACCTTTTAATTCTTTATTTATTCTATTGTCACCGTACTCAGCAGCTATACTATCAATTCCTTGCCCTGAAAAAGTTAGAGGACGTAACCATAAATGGGCATAAGGCGACTCAGATGGAACAAAATAAGACAATAATGTATATAAAGCACCTACTCCATGTTCTTCTCCTGTAATAGGAACTAATATTTTTTTATCTTTTAATTGCTCAATATCAAGAATATAAAAATAGTCACGCTCTATGATTTTTGATTTAGTTTTATTGAATTGTTTGACCTGGACTTCAGTTTTTGAAGGACTAACTTGATTTCCAATTCTTTCTATTAGCTCTTGAAAGACTTTACTCTGATTATATGTTCGATCTAGAAAATCTTTAATTTTTTCTATGAAATGAGGATCTCTCAAAGTTTTGAGAGAAGATTCACTTAAATTATTTCTGTCAGTTACTAGGTTAAAGCTACCATTTATTACTAACAAGTAATGACTCTGTGCTTTACTATCATTTAGAGCTGCATATTCTTGCATTGAGCCATGACTAAATATTTCATTGTATCGGCAAATCTTGACTCCTTCTGAGCAAATAAAAGTACCTCTCTGAGAAGTAAATTCAATTCCTGATTTTTTATATTGATTATATATACCTCGATCTAAATCTTGATAATAGTCAAGTGCCCTACGATTTCCATCAATAGCTAGTGCAATACAATAGTTGAAACCCCCAAATTTAAAAGTATCTGCACTTCTATCATAAAATTTTCCATTAGTTAGCTGTTTTATTTGAGCAGGACTATAAGACACATATTTTTCTAAGCCAGGAATTACTTCTGGTCTAATTACATAGGGATATCCTATAGGAATTTCCTCTAAATTTCCTGTTTTACTACTACAATTCCAAAGAAATAGATGACATCTATCATTATATGAACTCGAACAAGTCTTAAAATTTTTCGCTGCTACAGAACTAAATCCTGTTGTTTCTGGCTGTAATATTCTAACATCCCCATGCCTCGTATAAAATCTTATATAACTTTTGATATAAGGATAGTCGTTATCGGTACTATAATAATGAGGGAAATTATCTACTTCTAAATACTTCACTAAAATTAAAGTACCACTTTTAAACTTTGAATCAAAATAGTCTTTATTTAATTGTTGTAAAATAGCGGTTGTTCGAGAATCAGGTTGATGTAATAGGTTGAGCAATGTGTTCCAGGGTTGTCGATCTTCAGAAACCTCAACATTTTCATTTTCTGAATCTAAAGTGTCTCTGGGATTATCTATAATTACTCTACGCCAATAACTTTCATCTTCGTCTTTACATCTAGTTATTAATGCAAACTTACCAGAAGCAAAACAAAGCTTTGAACCTTGACATTTATAACCTATAGAATCTCCTTTTGTTTTAGTAGAAAGACCAATCGAAAAAAAAGCATCTAAAGGAGTTACACCATTAATTTTTTGCCTATCACTTATACCAATGCCATTATCAAAAAATATAAATCCTGAGTATTGGAGCAAAGGATAAATTTCAATAATTGATGCTCCTGCATCGTAAGAATTAGATATTAATTCCCTAATAACTTCACAGGGATCTTTTCTATTGACTGAAAGTTCTAAAAGTGTATGTCTGTAATTAATTCGAGGGCGGAGTTTTCGTTTATTATTTGCCATTTTGCTTGATTAGTTTAGAAAACAATATAACTTTGAGTAAATTAGGGTGTGTTTCAGCACACCCTATAATTATAACCTACTTCAACCCATCAACTAACTTCTCCCTCGCACTCTCCAACGCTTCCTTCAATTTACTCGGATCGCGACCCCCTGCTTGCGCCAAGTTCGGGCGTCCGCCGCCGCCTCCTCCACACATTTTCGCTATCCCGCCAATAAATTTCCCTGCTTGCAAACCTTTACCATTAACAGACTTACTAAAAGCAGCAACCAAACTCACCTTCCCCTCAGCTCCGGAACCCAATACCACAGCACTGTCGCCCAACTTTTGTTGCAACCTCTCTGCTGCTGTCTTCAACGCCTCCGCATCAACTCCAGGCATTTCTGCTACCAATATCTGAAACTCACCGACAGTCTTAGCATCCCCTAACAACTGGTCAGACTTTGCTACTGCTAACTCCCCTTTCAACGCCTCCAACTGTTTCTGCGACTCCTTCAACTCTTGCTGCAAATTACTCACCCGCTCCGATAACTCCTCCGGTTTTGCCTTAAAGCGATCGCTCAATTCTTTCACCACAACATCCCGGACGTTCAAATAATCTAAAACTGCCAAACCTGCTACCGCTTCTATACGGCGCACCCCAGAAGAAATACCAGCTTCAGAAATAATTTTAAACGCTCCTATTTCTGCGGTATTATTCACATGAGTTCCCCCACATAATTCCATCGACACTCCCGGATAGTCAACTACCCGCACCACATCGGCATATTTTTCCCCAAACATAGCAACTGCTCCTTTTTCCTTTGCTACTTCCAATGGCATTTCCGCAACCGTTGCCTGATGTGCTTCAGCTATCCAACTATTCACTTGAGCTTCCACTTGCACAACTTCCTGCGGTTTCAACCCCCGCGGACAATTAAAATCAAACCGCAAACGGTCAAAAGATACCAACGAACCCGCTTGAGAAATTGATGAGTCTACCAAAGACCGCAAAGCTGCTTGTAACAAATGAGTTGCCGTATGGTTGGCCTGCGCTCGACGGCGACAAACACCATCTATTTCAGCATTCACCGTCATTCCTAACTCTAACGTTCCCTTTTCCACAGCACCGAAATGTACAAAAATATTATTCTGCTTTTGCACATCTTCTATCCGCACAACCACATTATCCCCAGTCAGAAAACCGCGATCGCCTATTTGACCCCCAGACTCACCATAAAAAGGAGTTTTGTCAAGTACAATTTGCACTTGAGTACCCGTTTCCGCATCCTCAACCTGTTTGCCATCAGCTATTAACGCCATCACCTGTGCAGGAGAAGTCAAATCTGTGTACCCTAAAAATTCCGTTTTGTCAACATCTAATTTGACTCCACCCTCGGCAGTCAAGTCAATAGTTTGATGTGCTAACTGAGCGATAATTTTCGCCTGTTCCATTTCTGACTCAAACCCACTCACATCAACAGTCAAACCATTTTCTTCAGCTATTTCCTGGGTCAATTCCAGAGGAAAACCATAAGTGTCATACAACTTGAAAGCATCCTCCCCAGAAATTTGTTTACTTTTCTGAGTTTCCGGTTTTGCCATAACTTCTGCCAACAGTTTCTCACCCCGCGCCAATGTTTTCAGGAAGCCCGACTCTTCCCGTTGCAACTCAGCTTGAATAGCACTTTCCCGTTCCCGTAAATTAGGGTAAACATCCTCAGCAAGAGCGATCGCTGTTGCAGCAACTTTGGATGTAAATTCCCCAGAAATTCCAATCAAACGACCATGACGCACAACTCGCCGAATTAACCTTCGCAAAATATAACCCCTACCAACGTTAGATGCGGTTACACCATCAGCAATTAAATTAGCTACTGCTCGCACATGGTCGCCAATGACTTTCAGAGAAACTTTAGTTTTGTCGTCACTTTTTGCATAGTCGATACCAGCAATATCCGCAGCAGTTTTAACGATCGGAAAAATTAGGTCAGTTTCATAATTATTCGGCACTTTTTGTAATATTTGCGCCATTCTTTCCAACCCCATCCCGGTATCAATATTTCTGTTTTCTAGTGCTGTAAGATTTCCCTCAGCATCGCGGTTGTATTGCATAAACACCAGATTATAAAATTCGATAAACCTGCTGTCATCTTCCAAGTCAATGTTATCATCCCCTAATTCTGGATGAAAATCATAATAAATTTCCGAACACGGACCGCAGGGACCCGTCGGACCAGACGCCCAAAAATTATCTTCTTCTCCCATCCGTTGAATGCGATGTGCTGGAATACCAATTTTGTCGCGCCAAATAGCAAACGCTTCATCATCCTCTCGGAAGACGCTAACAACTAAACGCTCCGGTGGTAAACCGAATGTTTTTGTCGAAAGTTCCCAAGCGAAGGCGATCGCCTCTGGTTTAAAATAGTCACCAAAACTGAAGTTACCCAACATCTCAAAAAATGTGTGATGTCTGGCAGTGCGACCAACATTTTCAATATCGTTAGTACGGATACATTTTTGGGAAGTAGTCGCGCGGGGATATTTCCGGGGTTCTTGTCCGAGAAATATGGGTTTAAAAGGTAACATTCCCGCAATAGTGAGTAATACTGTGGGGTCTTCAGGAACTAAAGATGCGCTAGGCAAAATAGGGTGTTCCCGTTGTGCGTAAAAGTCGAGAAACTTTTGGCGAATTTCGTTACCTGTGAGTTTTTTGGCAGACATAATTAATTATAATGTTAGGTGGTCTAATTTGAATTTTCAGTCGATACAGGCAAAATTTTACCTATTGAAATTTTACAACTTTTATTGTAATAGGTATTAGGTGTTATATGCCATTGAGCAACATAAATTTTCTATAATAGCTGAAATCTTGAACGAGTATTTCCAGAAATTACATAAACTTTTTCTAGAAGTCCGAGCAGGAGGTTTCATAGAATTTTTCGTTCTTGTTTTTCATCAGATATATAATTTATTTTAAATCTTTAACAGAATAAATATAGACCTAATTTCTCAAGATTTAGATATTATTTAATTGAGTAATTAAATAATATTTATACTTAATATTGAATTAATATTTTCCTTCATTAGCTTGTATGGAAAACTTAATACTAACTTAATCAAATACTCCTGAAATTAAAAAATAGAAAAAATGTTAAATTTATTTTTCTAGTTGCTGCTCGATATAAAATACTAGGATGTATATTTGTAGGAACAAATAGCAACTTAATATTTGATTAGCTTTGGAAATTTAGAATAGTATATTTATTGCTAATATTCAGAAACTAAAACATCTCTAAAAATAATGCTAACTAACGGACTTATAGAAACCGAACCCTTGGAATTAGAGGATATCTTTATTTCTCTAGAATCGTTACCAGAACCTTTTGATGGCGGTGTTAATCAGAATGGTGCCAATTCTATTTCAATTCCTGATAATCCAGTATTGCAAGTTCCAGATGGATTTACTGTTAATGTTTTTGCTGATAATGTTTTTCCTGAAAATGGAAATCCTCGTTGGTTAGGATTAACTCCTACTGGAGATGTATTAGTAACATCACTAAATTCATTTAACGATCCAAATACTAAAATACTTTTATTACGGGATACAGATGGAGATGGTACAGCGGATTTTTCTCAAGTTTTTGCTGATGCAGAAAATGGATTAAATAAACCTTTCGGCATGGTTTTTACTGAAGATTTTTTCTATGTGGGAAATACAGATTCAATAGTAAGATATTCTTATAATATTGGCGACACAGAAATTAATGGCACTGGTGAAAAAATTGCCGATTTACCAGGAGGTGGCAATCATTTCACTAGAAACTTAGCAATTTCTCCAGACGATCAACTTTTTGTTTCTATTGGTTCCGGTGGCAATGTAACAATAGAAGAATTACCCAGAGCATCTGTACAAGTAATGAATCTAGATGGTTCTAATCAACAAACTTTTGCTTTTGGTTTAAGAAACCCTGTAGGTTTAGATTTTCATCCAATAACAGGTCAACTTTTTACCACTGTAAATGAACGAGATGGATTAGGAGATGACTTAGTTCCTGATTATTTCACAGGATTAGAACAAGATGAATTTTATGGTTGGCCTTATGTTTATTTATCACCAGATTTTCCCGACCCACTTATAACAATAGAAAATCCGAATTTCGTACCGGAAACTCAAACTCCAGATTTCGTCGCAGAAACTCAAACTCCTGACGTATTATTTCAAGCACATTCAGTACCTCTAGGACTCCAATTTTATGATGGTGATACTTTTCCAGAAGAATATCAAAATGGAGCATTTGTCGCATTTAGAGGCGGTTTCAATCGTCAAGAACCCACAGGTTCTAAAATAGTATTTGTACCCTTTGATGACAATGGAAATGCCACAGGAGTATATCAAGATTTTTTAACAGGTTTCTTAGATGTTTCCGCAGAACCTGAAACTACTTGGGCTAATCCCGTTGGTTTACAAGTATTACCGGATGGTAGTTTGTTGTTTACCGACCAAGGAAACAATCGAATTTATCGGATACAATTTCCCGAAAATGAAACTAGAGAAGGTACTAATGACAATGATAATCTCCAGAGTGGAGAAGGTGACGATCAACTTTTTGGTAGAAGAGGTCGCGATCGCCTTACTGGTAACGGTGGGGACGATACCTTAATTGGTGGTGTTGGTCGAGACACTCTGAATGGTGGTAGGGGTGATGATACTCTTAATGGTGGTCGTGGAAGCGATCGCCTATTTGGCAAATCTGGGAACGACTTATTAATAGGTCGCCCCGGTAACGATATCTTGTTAGGAGGTGAAGGTAACGATACTCTAGAAGGAGGTATCGGTCGCGACAGACTCAACGGTGGAGCAGCAAACGACCTACTCACAGGAGGTGGTAGTATTGACCGCTTTATCTTTAATACTAATCAGGAATTTCAGACAGAGGATGTAGGTATAGACACAATTACTGATTTTTCTCAAACACAGGGAGATATTATTCTCCTAGACCTGAGAACTTTCACTGCTATCAACAGTCAGTCAGGAACAGGTTTCAGCATCAACAGTGAATTTGCTACTGTGACTAATGACCAAGAAGCAGAAACTTCTGATGCAGTAATTGTTTATAACAGTGAAAATGGTAATTTGTTCTATAATCCTAACGGTAGTCAAGCAGGTTTCGGTAATGGAGGTCAATTTGCCACTTTGACAAATATTCCAGAGTTAGAAGGAGAAGATTTCTTTCTTAGAGGTTAGCGATCGCTATTTGCCAGCAGTGGGAGCATCTTGCTCCCGTGTAGTGGTTGATAAATGTTTGGCGCTAAAGCGCAACTACAAACAAGAGGAACATACGAGGAATATTTGATGGAAACAAATAAACCAGACTTCTCAACTCAGTTATATTTGATAGCGCTACGCGCTAGGGAATAGGGAACAGCGGTGCGACCCCGCGTCGGCGTAAGACGCAAGGGAACGCGCACCAAGAGAGGGAACAGGGAACAGCAGATGGTCAAAGGCTTTTCCTAGGTCATGCTGCGCAAACAGGATTTAAAATGTCAAGAGCCTTAATGTGTAGCGCTATATTAAGTGAAGTTTCATAAAGAAATGATCTACTGAGAAAAACAGCACTAATATACAATCTGCTGACTTTCAAATAATACAATTTAGTATTAAGATGTGTTGCTGAAAATGCTATAAAACTACTCCTTTTAATCCGATAAAATTAACATTTTTCAACACTATTTTCATAATCATAGAGTTAGAATAGAAGAAGTTGCAACCTAACTATATAGTTAGATGTACAGCTCTATTTTGATAAATTTTTAAAATGAAAATGGATTATCTAATCGTAGGCAGTGGTTTATCCGCCTTAGTATTTGGAGCGCTAATGGCAAAATCCGGTAAGCAAGTCCGAATATTAGAGGCCCATGAACATCCGGGAGGTTTTGGTCATACCTTTACGATGGCAAAAAAATATAAATTTAATGCACAACTTCATTACGTTTGGGACTGTGGAGAAGGAGGTAGTGTTAATCGAGTTCTCAAAAAGCTAAATTTAGATCGAGTTGTTACTTTCAATAATTACGATCGTAATGGATTCGACCACATGAGAATGCCTGGTTATTCACTAGATATTCCTTCAAAATCTGATGAATTAATTCAGCGTCTTGCAGCTTTATTTCCTGCTGATGCTCCTCGCTTGCGTCAATTTATTGAAGAGGTAGAAAAAACCAGTGAAGGGTTAAAAATATTATCACCACCTCTCAAAGCTGTTGAATTATTGCAAAATATTGGAGAAGTTTTCTGTGCTTTAAAATATTTGCATAGTACCCTTCAAGATGTGTTTGATCGCTTTAATCTTCCCCAAGCAGCGCAAACTCTTTTAGCCTTACAATGGCCGGATTTTTTATTGCCCCCAGAACAACTATCTTTTTATGCCTGGGTAATTTTATTTACGGGATATCAAAAAGGTGCTTTTTACCCAACTAAACATTTTGAATTTGCCATCGATTCTTTGGTCAAGGTTATTAAAGAAAATGGTGGTGAGATTTTATATAATCATGAAGTAACTGACTTTATCCTTAAAGATAAAACAGTGACTGGTGTTCGAGCTATTAATCGTCTCAAAAATCAAACTGAGGAATTTACCGCCGAAACGATTATCTGTAATATGGACCCGAAAAAAGCTGCTCAGGCGATCGGGTGGGAAAAATTCTCCAAAACATTACAGAAAAAGCTCAATTATGATTATTCGCCCTCAAACTTTGTGGCATACTGTGCACTCAAAGATATCGATCTGCGAGATTATGGATTTGGAGAATGGAATACCTTTCATAGCGAGCATCGTAATTTGAATGAAGCCTTTACTCAAATGTATGAAAAGCACGACTTTTCTAACCCTTCTTTTGCAATTACAACTCCGAGTTTATTAACCCAAGAGGAACGAGACTGTCCGGAAGGATATCAGATTATTGAGTTTTTGACGGTTGCTAATTATGTTTACTTTAAGCAACTGAAAGAACAAGATAAAAAAGCCTATCAAGAGAAAAAGACAGAAATTTTAGATGCCATGCTGAACGTAATGGAACGAGATTATGTTCCCAACTTAAGAAAGCATCTGGTCTTTAAAATTACTGGCACTCCCACAACAAACGAGTATTTTTGTGGTTGTCCCCAAGGAAATTCTTACGGTTCTAGCTTAACCCCTAATAACATGGGAATAGGTAGGCTCAATCATCACACTTCTTTAAAAAACTTCTATTTTTGTAATGCGTCTTCTGGGTATCCTGGATTTGCTCCTACATTTTGGACGGGAGCAATTTTATATCAAAGATTATCGGGAGATTTAATTTTATCCAAGAATTAACAATTAAATAATACCAATTTCATTATTGTAGTGATATGACACACCTAAAATGTTGCAATAGTAGGGGCGGGTTCCGCGTTAAGTTAATATTGTTACCAATTATTCAGATAAACCCGCCCCCACCCCAATCATCTAATGCACACTCATTAGCTGTGTCGGTCTAGTAGGGTGCGTTAGACGGCTAAAATCTAAGCTGCGATCCGGTATTTAACAACCCGTCGTAACGCACCATTGCATAAGTGTCAGTCCATTAGGGGATTATAACACGCTTATCCAAATTTGATATTAGGTGTTGGGTGTTGTGTTACATAAACCGGGTTTCTACAAAGCAGCGACTAGGAATTATATCACCCCAAAGCCAGCATATTTATAGGTATTGGCGATTAGGTTTGAGGAGGAATGCAAATCTTTTAATAGTATAGTTTTTTAGGTGATTTGAATGTAATATTAAATCCGCTCTTATGGACATCAAAAAATTCCCCAATCGTCATAACTACGCTCATCTTTGTAATTCTCTCTCCTCCTGACTCCTGTACGGGCGAATGGCCAGCAAGCCCCTACGACTCCTGACTCAATTACGACTTAACCAATCTATAACTGTTTAACAGGATTTTATATAACTACCTTTTTTGAGTTTGGTATAAAACAATGAAAATAGCAATTATTGGTGGCGGAGCAAGTGGTTTAGTCACAGCATACTTACTTGATAAACAAGGTCATCAGGTTACACTTTTAGAAAAAGAAAATATTTTGGGGGGACATATTCGCACCCTGAATAAAAATATTCAACCCAATCAATCTAACTGTGACCAAATTTTAGAATCGGGTGTCCTGGAATTTCCCCTTAAGTTTCATAACTTTCTCAACTTAATGAAAGAGTTGGAAGTGGAATTGGAACCCGTCAAGATTGGTTCCGCTTTATTTCTTCAAGATGGTCGTCATTTTCTTTCGGGAGAAACGATCAAAAAAAATTTTACAGGTATTCAGCGTCTGCTTGAGTATCTGCGCCTTGATACACTTTATGCTCGTTCGGCAGGATTTTGGGTGACAACTCGTTTTGCCAAAATGCAGGATTTTTATAATCATCCGATGTCTCAACACTTAAAGCGCCAGTGTATTCGTAATTGTTGGCTGAAATTGCTGACTATGTATAGCTATTCAATACCATTTGAGACCATCGACGATTTTCCTGCGGAATTAGCCATTCCTGCCCTCCGAGATTATATTTTTGTGGGTTGGGTGCGAATTAAAGGCGGAGTGTATTCATACATCGAAAAAATTCTCGATCGCTTTCGGGGTAAGATTTGGCTCAATGCAGAAATTAAAGAAATTTCTCGAACCGCTGATTCGGCAAACATTCGGATGTCGGACGGAGTGACGCAAAGATTTGACAAGGTAGTTTTTGCGACACCACCCGATCAGGTACGCCAGTTATTATCCGATCCGACTGAGGCAGAAATCAAACGCTTTTCCCTCTGGAAGGCAAACCACGCTAAAACAACTATCCATTTTGATACGTCGATGTATGAGCGTTATGGTATTCAGAAATCTTCTGAATTTGACTTTTTTCAAACGGAAAACGGCTGGGGATACAATGCTTATCTCAACCAACTTTGCGGAATTTCATCCTCTGAGCAATACAGTCTTGCATTTAACATAGATCGTTTGCTTGCTCCAGAGAAAATTGTTCATATTCAGGAACATGAAACGCCTTTATACAACGTTGCTGCTTTTGAATATAGAGACGAAGTTGTTATTACTAATGGAGAGAATAATACTTATCATGCAGGAGCTTATCTAGGAGATGGGTTGCATGAAGGGGCGATTACTTCTGCTATCCGGGTTGCCCAGTTATTGTCATAGTAATTATAGACGGCGACTCTAATTAACTTTATATCTGATTTAATCGGACTTGGCGAACTGTTTCAGATAACTGTTGAAGTTGTACTTCTCCCAGCCACAAATAATAGTCTGTATCGTCATAATTAATAGGTTGAAAAAGAACGATATGGATAGTTTCATATAGTTTGATCGCTAATTATAGCGGTTTTCACAAAGGTAGACTACAAGACTTCTTCCTTCTTCCTTCTTCCTTCTTTCTTTAAACTCAAATCTCTGTACTCTATATTAATTAAAACTGCTATAATTTCTAATTAAATATAAACAAAAAGATAGCTTTTAATATTAGAGATATCGCTACTATTCACTTTCTGAAAAATCTACTTCTTGATAAATTTCGTTGAAAGGAATTTCTATTTCCACAGTCGCTAATTTTAAGATATTATATCATGTCCGCTGGTATCGTTTGTGTAAAAGTTGGGGAAATATTTACCTAATTTAAGGTTTTTCCTTTTCTTCTTTCTTCTTTCTTCTTCCTTACCTTCTCACTTGCAATACCTATGCTACCGGACATGATATTATTTTCTCCATGATAATCGGTAAACAACCATTTATTTTCAGCGATTTTAGTATATTGTGCTATATAATATCCTGATTTTTCAATTAAAATATATTCTCAAAATTCAGGAATTGAGCGATAAAAATCAAACTTTTATCCTCGATCATAATTGTTAGTATACTTAGACAAAAATTCAACAATTATTGATGGATTAGTAACAGCAGTTTTCCCGAGCCAGCATATATTGGTTTTCCTTGAATTACCATCAAGTCTGGATAGACATACCGATTTTTTTCAGGGTATCCAGAGACGCACATCAGCAAAAAATACTTGATAGGATTCTTCTTTAATTCTCAAAGGAAATCTTTTATAAAATTTCCAGCAATAATATTATGGTTAGTTGTGCCACCAGTCATTCGTATTATTTCTCCATTATGATATTCACTTTTGTACTCTGAAGTTTCTTCTCAAGCCAGATATTCTTCAGTAGTATAATAGCGTTTTTCAGTTTGAACTTGCATGAAAGTTGCCTCTCTTATTTTTTATTGAATTTTGGTTAAGATGTCAATAATTATTTTATTATAGCGAAAAATACGAAAATAATTTGCTTCTATTTTTTTCCCTAGTGCAATATATTTTAAAGTATTGAATAGATAAATGCTAATTCCCTGGAGTTTTCCTGTAAAATAGAAATAATCAAAATTTGAAACCATAGAAATGACATCAGAAAAAGAATCCCTAAATCAACCGATCGCAACTAACTCGACAACTCCCTGGTGGTTAAAAATATGGCAGGAACAAAAAGAAAATATTAAAGTTTTGGCGATCGCTCTATCCTTATCTTTATTCGTCAGAATATTAATTGCAGAACCGAGATATATACCATCAGATTCAATGCTCCCAACCTTAGAAGTGGGCGATCGTCTAGTCATAGAAAAAGTATCTTACAATTTTCATCCACCCGGAACAGGTGATATAATCGTCTTTGAACCACCCCAACAATTACAACGTTACGGTTATGCCAAAAATCAAGCTTTTATTAAAAGAATTATAGGTCTGCCAGGAGATACCATTAGAATTGAGGACGGTATAGTATATATTAACGACCAACCCCTTGCTGAAAATTATATTGCCGAACCTCCTGAATATTCTTTGCAAAATTCATTCCAAGTTCCTGAAGATAAATATTTTGTGATGGGAGATAATCGTAACAATAGTAATGACTCTCACGTTTGGGGTTTTTTGCCTAGAAAAAATATTATAGGTAGGGCAATATTTCGCTTTTGGCCTTATCAAAGATTAGGATCAGTTAATTAATTTATAATGGATAATTACCTCAAGGAAAACCGCAATGGAATTGAATATAAGAAAATCTCCTAGCACTTTTTTTCTCCTTGACTGGAGTTGCTTTAAACCAGATTGATTAATTATCAATTATCTATTGGTAAGGACGTTGCATCCAACAACGTCCCTACTTTGTGGTCTACTAATTATGAAAAGTGCTATAAATCTATTTATATAGTTATCAAAAAAACCTTACCCTTAAATATTCCGATTAGGAAACCTAGGTTTCTAACTAATTCCTAATCAAAAAATACTGATAACTGATAACTGATAACTAGACATCTCCAAAAATTCAAAATAAAATCAATTATAATCCATAAATTATCTATTCTTTCTTCCTGTTCCCTGTTCCCTGTTCCCTGTTCCCTCTTTTCTGGAGATGTCTATTGATAACTGATAACTGAATTGCGCAGTTACGACCATAGGAGGCTAACTGATAACTGAAATCACCATTGTTGTCGATCTAAAAGAGGAGGTAAACTTAACTTAGGAAATTTGTAGAATGTATCTCCTTGTTCATCTATTTCTAGAATTGCAGAAAATATTTGTACTTGACTTTCTAGATATTTTTGAGCAATTTGAGCATCAACTTTAGCAGCAGCAGCTAATTGAATTAGAGAAATTTTACCATTTTGAAACTGTAACAATCTATAGAAAGCATCATCTAAAACACGCTGCTGCTGTCTATCATTTGACATATTAATTATAAATGCACCTAATATAATTCCTAATCCAGTAAATATTACAAATTCTATAATAGCCATTTAATTAATTAATAATTAATAATTCACAATTAATATAGCAATCCTAAATAGGTTGTCCGATTTTATCCTAGGGGTTTGGTTTCCAAATCCCATCTTAGCTTGGGGAAAGGAGACCAAACCCCTACAATTTTTTTCACAAATCATTTAGGATTATTATAATTACCTCTTCTTAAACATAAGAGGATTAGTTAATTAGTTGGTCAGTAATAAGAAGCAAAAATTAACCAGAAAATCTACTTTTTATCTAAACAGGAATCAGGAATAAAAACCAGGAAAAATTATCAATCTACTTAGAGTATAACGAAATAAAATCCCCTAATTATTATCAACTTTTTTCCCTATTTTGTAAAACTTAAACTTATCCGAGTTAATTTAACTAGAGTAATTGGTGATTTAGTCTTGTAATTATCTATAATTTTCGAGGCTAAATTATCCAATTACCCTAATTTTAGATCAAATTTTGCCTAATCAATTTAGGCTTCAGGTTCCACAAGATTTTCCAATCCAGCTACTACCTTAGCAGAAATAATCTTGTCTCCTTTTCCTAACTCTTCCAAAACCTTTTTCCCTTCCACCACATAACCAAAAACCGTATAACGACCATCCAATAAATTTGCTCCTGCAGGTGTTAATTCTGGTTGGAATAAGAAAAAGAAAAATTGAGAAGAAGCACCATCATTTTCAGCTTCAGGTCGAGCCATAGCCACTGTACCATAAGCAGAAAAAGGCAGAACAGGTTGTTCTCTAAAACGACCAATTTCTTCCAAAGTAAAACTATATATTGGTTCCTTATCTCCCTTGACCAAAATTTCTAATGGGATATTACGGTACTCACCACTATCGGGGTCAATAAAACCCACTTCTGGGCCAGGAGGGTCTCCAGCTTGCAAGACATAAGATTCTTCTGAGCGAATAAAATCTAGGCCATCATAAAAACCCCTCTGAACCAAATCTACAAAATTACCTGCTGTAACAGGGGCGCTATAACCATCAACAACCAAAGTCAAAGAACCTTGATTAGTTTCCATCTCAATAGTAGCCTGACCTTTCAGTTGCGGTAAATTAGAGAACTCTAAAGGTACTTCAAACGGAAACCCCTCTACCATAAACTGTTCAAGCTGACCCACCAATTTCAGTAGTTCTGCCCGTTGCTCCAATACTTGTTCCCCATCTTTAACTTCAGCAACTTCCTTAATATCAATAATGCCTTGGTCGAGTTTAGCAATTATGGCCTCTGCCTCAGATTGTCTTGATTCAGGCACACTAGCTAGTAATTTAGGCTTACTAATACTGAGAACTCTTGATGCAGCGGCAATATCACTACCAACAGAGGTCCAACGTTTACCCCGCAGTCTGTTAGAAATATCCTCTAGACTACTTTGTATTTTACGGACAGGTTCATTTTCTATTGGTAGGGCATACCTTAACAAGGCTTTACCATCAGTAATAGGATCGCCCTGGGGCAAACGACTTTCACGAGTTGTTGTATTACCACCGTCCCACCAAGCAGCACTAATACCAACAGACAAAGTAAAGAGTAGCAGCGCTAGGATGCCAGTTTTAACCAGGCGTTTACAAGTGTTAATTACGAAATTGCGTAGATTTAGCATATTTGTGAATTTTTATTCCCTTACTAATATTACATGGCTGTCCACATTCTTAACTAAGTCAGAAGTCAGAAGTCGGAAGTCAGAAGTTGTTTTGTGATATAGCTAATAAAGAATTAGTTAGCAAATAGACTAATGATGAATCTTAGACTAGGACAGGTTTTTCCAACTGTTCCCTTTTCCCTGTTCTCTGCTATACCAATTTTAAGAAAGAATACTATACTTAGATGAAACTTCAGTTATTAAGTAATTAACATAGGCAGAATGACCTTTTTAATAATTATTAGCCAGTAGGGTTTTAATTATTCTTATGTTTATTTCTTCCCCACTCCCCGACTCCTGCAACTCCCCCACTCCCCGACTCCTGCAACTCCCCCACTCCCCGACTCCTACTCCTCCCCGACTCCTGCAACTCCCCCACTCCTGAATATTTCCTTGTAACTGGGAAACCCCTTCAAATATTTATAGAGAGTATTGTAGGATGTCTAATGTTAAGTTCTAATCTGAATAATTAAAAACCGCAATCACGGTGTTATATGATTTCTAGTAATGATTTTCGCCCCGGTGTGAGTATAGAGTTAGATGGTTCAGTTTGGCGAGTAGTAGAATTTCTACACGTTAAACCAGGTAAAGGTTCTGCTTTTGTTCGGACAAAGCTCAAAAATGCACAAAATGGTAGTGTTGTGGAGCGAACTTTTAGAGCTGGAGAAACAGTCCCTCAAGCTACTTTGGACAAAAAGAAGATGCAGCATACCTATAAAGATGCTGACCAATTTGTATTTATGGATATGGAAACTTATGAAGAGGCCAGCCTAAGTTCCGAGCAAATTGGTGAGCGTGTTAAATATCTAAGTGAGGGTATGGAGGTCAATGTAATTATGTGGGGAGAACAAGTAATAGAGGTGGAACTTCCAAACTCGGTAGTATTAGAAGTAATCGAAACTGACCCTGGTGTTAAGGGAGATACTGCTACTGGTGGTAGTAAACCTGCTACTGTGGAAACAGGCGCTCAAATTATGGTTCCCTTATTTATATCTAAAGGAGAACGTATTAAGATAGATACCCGAAATGACTCTTACCAGGGCAGAGAATAACCGCAGGAAGCTAGACTTCTTACAGAAGTAAGTCAAGAGTCAGAATTAAATCATTTCTGTATTGTAATTTATTTGACTTTTAGCTTGGCAAGAAGTCCTTCAGTCTTCCTGGCAGGGGATGATCCCCTGCTTTTTGCTCTTAAGTTTTATAATTTCTAACTTTGCATTTGACACTTCTACCTCTATACTTAAGCAATAATTGATATCCTCTTGACGTTGCGCATGGCGTAACTAAATGGGATTCGCTCACCTTATGACGTGCAGTTTATGTTGCTTTTTGCCTCCTGGGTTAGAGCTTTGCTTTTTCGTATAGGGAATGCTCCGCTTTCCATGTCGCGGAGCGAAGCAGAAGAGCTACTCTTTTCATGTGGCGCAGTGAAACATTGCAGGGCCTTTATAGACCAAGAATTTTTCTGGTCTGATGGTTACTCCATACTACGTTTCCCTACTGACCGCTCCCTTAGAAACAGCGAGCCGGGCAGCCTTATGTATAATAGCAAATTTCTGGTAGAAGCGCAAGATTGATTGGCATTCCCTGATGACGTTCCCTCGAAAGGATATTGGGGATATAAATGCCAACTTTCTGCTCAACCAGGACTGACGCAAGAGAACCCAGAAAACCTATTTCTGTTTTTTCCTATTTCCTAGATGTCTATTTTTCATTCAGGAGGATTTCTTATAGAAATCGGGTTTCGGGCGCGTAAGTCCTATAAAATCTATATTTTGATTCAAAATTAATTTAGTTTAACGCCAATTAACTGGGGATATACGAACTGTGCAATTAGATTTACATCAACTTCGGGAACTACTAACAGCAATAAACCAAACTAATATTTCCGAGTTGACTTTAAAAAGTGGAGATTTAGAACTGACGGTACGCAAAGGAACTTCACTCAGCGATCGCCCCTTATTACCTTCTCCTGACCAGAGTAATGCTGTTTCCGAATTAGTTTCTCCTACTGTAGCCCCGTTGGAAACAACGGCCATGTCAAAACCCCCTGCAATACCTTCAGCAGCGCCACCTACAGCTTCAAACAAATTTGAAGAAATTTTGTCTCCTGTTGTTGGTACTTTTTACCGCGCTCCTGCTCCAGATGAACCACCTTTTGTGGAAGTGGGCGATCGGATTACTTCTGGCCAAACAGTTTGTATTATTGAAGCGATGAAGGTAATGAATGAGATTGAAGCTGAGGTATCTGGACAAATTGTGGAAATTTTAATTCAGAATGGAGAACCTGTTGAATACAATCAACCTCTAATGTTAGTTAACCCTAATTAGGGTTTGCTGAAAAAAGCAGAGTGTTGGGGAGTGTGGGGAGGGTGGGGAGATAGAACTCCGTTCGGCTTAGGCGATCGAATCTTGTCTGCTCATGCATATCAACATACATGAGTTTTAAGCACCGAAGACCTGGGACTTTTTTCGACCCCAAAAAGGCTAAAGCGTTTATATGTCAATTTTGAGATTTAATTAGCAAGCACTTGCTAAAGTTTATCAATATTAATATCATGGCAGAATTAATTGAAAAACCTACTAGGATTGAATCTACTGGTAATAAACCTAAGCAAATTGATGAGTATATTGGTCGTGTAAATAGTCAAACTGATGCTATTAGCATTGCCCAAATGCACTCTCCCAGTGGTTGGATGGAACCAGGTCAAAGGCCAGAATTTGATGAATTTACTCTGGTGCTTAAGGGGACTCTATGTGTTGAATATGAAGGTGGAAAATTAGAAGTTAATCCTGGCCAAGCAGTCATAGCTCGTAAAGGAGAATGGGTAAGATATAGTACCCCTGGCGCAGAGGGAGCAGAATATATTGCTATTTGTTTGCCTGCTTTTTCCCCCGATACTGTAAATCGAGATTCTGATTAAATAGGGTTTGCTGAATAAGTTTTATGGGTTAGGGTAGGAGTCAGGAGTCAGGAGTCAGGAGTCAGGAGTCAGGAGTCAGGAGTCAGGAGTCAGGAGGAACAGGGAATTTATAGAGGATGTAGTTGGAAGAATTGACCCTTAATTTTTCTGTCCTTGTCTGCTCAAAATCCTCATATTATGAGCTATGGTTCACAAAAAGCTTGCACTTTTTTCGTACATACAAAGGTTAAAGTCTTTATATGTAAATGCTTTTAGATTTAATCAGCAAACCTTATCTAAGGTAATAGCAGAAAATAAATTATCCAAATTTTTGTACTCCATAGTTAACTGATTACTCTCCACTACCCTGACTTTTTCAATGTCTTCCTTAGCGAAATAATTAATAATTAAACAATTAAATAATTAGATTATTCACGCCTTGAAGCCTCCCCTTTCAAGGGGAAAAAAATAAATCTTTTTCTTATTCGTCAATCCTCTCCCTAAAAGGGAGAGGTAATTATCAATTATCAATTATCAATTATCAATTATCAATTATCAATTATCAATTATCAATTAATGAATCCCTACTCCCTACCCCCTACTCCCTTAATTTAATTGAAACTCTTGTTGGAAATTCTGCCGAGTAATAGGTTGAGATACTTCTAATCCTTCTCCCCCCAGCATTTCTAAAGGTTTACCACCCACGAAAATCCAAACTTTAACATCTGGTTCTAAACTAGAGGCAGTATAGATAACTTGTCCCAAACGCCCCATCATTGAAGCACTACCACCTCCAGAAGTAAACTCTTCAGATAAGTCAATGTAGACTCCATTATTTTCCACAGTTAAGGCTTGAATTTTGGTTCCTTCGGGTATGGCGCTGACCACATCTGTATTTTCTGGTCCAGATAATAAACGGTCAAAAGCAGCGGTCAAAATAGCTTCCGGTTCGTTTGCTGCTTTGATTTTTACCCCAGAGGAAACTAAACCAATCTCTCCAGCACTATCCTTAACCCAGTATAGTTCCACAGTCTTTTCTGTAACTGCTTTAGGTTCTGGTTGGATAGAGAAAGGAGATAGTTGGGAGTCTGGAGAATCAATTGTAGCAGGAGGTGGAACAGGTAGAGTTTGATTAGGTGAGTTTTGAGTTGAGGGGTTTGTGAGATTCTGGGAATTATCAGAAGTTTTTGTGGTGGTTGATTTTAAATTTGTCCACAAGGCGATGCCACCACCTACCGCCACTGCCAATGCACAGACACTGGCCACAAGACCAACAGATAAATTACGAGTTTGATTTTGTTCTTTCATTTTGACCCTCCTTGAGAATTAGGCACAATGGCAGTGAGGAGCTGAATTTTAACTTTCTATTAGGTTAACAATATTACTTCTATTATTAGAACTGATCTATAAATAGAATCTCAAGAAAGTTTTGTCCAAGTAAAATTATGGGTTCTTGTTAATTATAGTTTAGTCATAGTGAAGCAATTATTTATATAGTCATTCCAAATAAGAATGAAACACTTTTTTAGCTGAAACCCCTTTAGAGCAAGAAACCCTCATCTCAATCTCAACTAAAATGACTATAGTTTCCTGATTTACCTCATGGTCAAGCGAATATCTATAGCATAAATCAGAATTTATGCTCAAAAGCTGGACAATTATCAATCATGTTCTCTGGTATTTATACGCTTGCTAATGATACTGTTTACGATCAAATGGTCGCTCTGCTGAACAGTATAGAAAAAAACATTGGAACTCATATACCTGTTTGCATAATTCCCTATAATGACCACCTAAGAAAAGTTAAATGGGAGATTCAGTCCCGTCCCAACGTTACCTTATTCAGTAACTTATCAGTAATTCAACAGTGGGATAATTTTATTAATGATGTTTGGGAGGCACATCCAAGGGCTAAAGACCCTAAGTATTTGAGGCCAGGTTGGTACAAGGGCTTTGTTCATCGTAAGTTTGCGGCCTTTGAAGGAGAATTTGAACGTTTTGTTTTTTTTGATGCTGATAGCTTGGCAATGAAACCTATTGATGATATATTTCAATGCTTGGACAAGACCAATCTCGTATTTAATGACTGGGAGCATTCCAAACGGGGGGATAAAACAGAGGTAATACCAGAAAAGTTAGCGGAAAAGTTAAACTGTCCGGTGGCTGATATTTATCCTCAATTTCATTGTGACAGTTTTTTTGGCTCTAAATATGGGCTTTTTAATGGAGAAGTTTTAGCTAGACTCAAAAATTTTCTCATTAATGAGCAGGGTATTCAATGTGTCCGAGACCGTTGCTGGTGGTCTACATCAGCACTTTTTAGCATTTTGACAATTAAAGAAAATTGCAGTTTTTTTAATTTTACCCAAAGTGAGAATGGACAAGAACGCACAGGTAATTGTGCTGATGCCGATCCCTTTATTTATAAAGGGGGTGTCCTGTATAATGAAAAAGGTTTGAAGCCTATTCATCGCATTCATTATATGAATTATCCCTCTATTGGTTTCTCTCGTTTATGTAAAGGGGAAGCAGTAAATATTCGATATGCAGATACCTTTTTGGACTACCGTTTTTTGAAAGATCCAAGTCAAAAACCTCAAACATTAAAAGAGCCAAGCATTTTAACTCAGATGAATCGTAAGGTCAATAGTGTAATCAAAAAAGTTGGCAAGTTTTTCTAGTAGTTTTTAATTTTTTATTTTGTGAGTAAGCATTCTCTCACAGTATAATTGTGAGCTTTTATTAACTCATAATTTTATGTTTGACAGATAACTGGACATTTAATTGAAAATTTATTTGCCAAACTTAAGCAATATCAAATTATTGTCACCCCTTATGATAATTTTGTCAGAGACTTCCTAAATGAAAATTCTAAATTTATACCCTCAACCCTTGGAGCAAGTAGGCACATATGTGCGCCGCAGTTGTAAGATTGAACGTCAAGATGATGATCAGATCATTAATTCTCGAATACTCTGGTATGAATTTCCTGAGATCGAAAACTTGCCGACAGATACTGATAGTGAAAGCTATTTAATAGCTGTAATCATGGAAGCAATGTTAGAAAACCGTAAAATTGTTGTACATGGTACAGTTTCGAGAGAATTACTTGCCAATTTAACGGAATACCGCGATGCTTGGTGCTGCTGGTTGCCCCAAGTTTATCATCCTGTCGATTTTCAAGTTGATGAAATTGTAGATAATGTTGTACGGCTACCTAGTGCTGTATGTGCCTTCTCTGGTGGTGTTGATGCAACATTTAGCGTTTGGCGTCATGGGAAAAATAAGAACGGTTATCGCTCACAAGCAATCAAAACCTGTGCTATGGTTCACGGCTTTGATATTCCCTTACAAGACGAAGAAGTATTTGTAACTGCATTTAATCAAGCATCTGCTACACTTAAATCTATAGATATCCCACTTCTACCTATCCGTACTAATTTTCGCAAAGTAATATGGACTAATTGGGAACATGTTTTTGCAGCAGCTCTCGTTGCAGCACTTCAAAATTTCAAAAAGATAGTGGGGACGTGCCTTATTGGGAGTAGTGAGCCCTATAAATCTCTTGTCTTTCCCTGGGGATCAAGCCCAATTACAGATAATCTCTTGTCGTCAGAGGAATTTAGAGTATTACACGATGGTGCAACACATAGTCGAACACAAAAAGTAGCCACAATAAATGAATGGAAAGAAGGTTGCGACAACTTGCGAGTATGTTGGCAAGGAGCATTATAAAGATCGAAACTGTGGTAAATGTGAAAAATGCTTGCGAACAATGTTCAATTTCAAAGCAAATAATTTGAACATTCCAGCTTGTTTTCGGGAAAGTTCAATTAGTGATAAAAGTCTTTTTCAAATTCGGGCTTCTAATGATGCTGTGCTAAGTGAATGGGGAGAAATTTTGGATAGTGCTATTTGCAATAATGTTCAAGATAATTGGGTTAAGATACTCAGTCTAACCTTAAATTATCAAAGAGCTTTTAAAAGTATAAAAAGATTCTTGAAGCTTGTTTTACGTAAAGGTAAGTAATCGGACAGAAATAAACGGCACGATGTTAATACATATAAACTGGCTAAAACTTTTTTCTGCCTGTTGTCTCACTTCACAGTTAGCTTTAATTGTGTCTGATATAAAATTCGGATAATTAATATATCCAAGTAATTGCAACTGGAACTCGTCGAAGGAAGCAATCTCAGGGGCGCAGATCGATTACTTCCTATCGTCGCAATGACAAATGTTCAACTGGATTCTATATGACTACTGAGTTTCTATTGAACAATTGGTCAAAATATTACTGCTTGTGACTACTTGGCGTAATATAAGGCCACAATTCCTGACATGAAAAAAATAACCTTATTTATAGTTCTTATCTAAAACAATGAGTAATCTGAATAATCCACAACTGCAAACTACTCAAAATATCAAAAATTATCTACACGAAGCGCTTAATAATATTCCAGACTTTAATAATTGTGCATTACTTGACTATCCTTCTTATTCTAATATTGGAGATCATCTAATTTGGTTAGGTAGTGTTTTATATATTTTCCAACATCGCAAGGCTAAGATTGATTATGTTTCTAGTATTGGCAATGGCTTCTCTGAAAGTGATTTTTTAAATCGCTCTAAAGGAGGACCGATTTTTTTAAATGGTGGTGGAAATTTTGGTGATATCTGGCCAGCTTTTCAAATATTTCGGGAAAAAATTATCGAACAGTATAGAGATAGATCAATTGTTATTCTGCCTCAAACTATTTACTACTCTAGTGAAGAAGCCTTAGAAAAATCAGCTCAAGTGCTGAATAAACATCCTGATTTAACCATTTTTGTCAGAGATGATAGGAGTTTTGCTATTGCCCAGCAAGCTTTTTTTCAAATGTAAAGTTTATAAAGCTCCTGACATGGCTTTTCAAATGGTTGATTTACCTAAGACAAATATAAATTCTTCTCATTCAAATCAGACACTTTATTTGTGTAGAAAAGATGCAGAGATGAACAAAAAGTTTAAACCAAAAAATATCCCCGTTGAGAATTTAGATGTAGATGATTGGATATCTTTTAATTGGATGGGTAAAATTCCCAAGGGTTGGATTTATATTCCAGGTCTTGTCCGTCTGATTAGAGAAGGTTGGCAAAGGGGGTTGAAAACTCCCCAAGAATGGGGTTCTCGTCAAGCATGGCAATGGTTACATCCTGACTCATCTGTGTTTAATCAAGTGCATCGTCCTGAGTTACATCGCAAATCTTGGGGATATATGCACAGTGGTATTTATCAACTCCAAAACTATAATTTGGTTATGACTAACCGTCTTCATGTGCATATTTTATGTTTGATTTTGAATATTCCTCATATATTGTTACCTGGTTCTTATTACAAAATACCAGCTTTTTATGATACTTGGACATCACAAATTCCTTTCTGTCATCTTATTGAGAATGTAAATGAGATACCTGATGCTATAAAAAGGTTAACTTTCCAATAGGTATAACAAGGGAATTTTTTTCTTTTATTGGTCGATTGAATCTGGTTTTTCTCCATGAATTGAGACGCTTTATACCTTGATTTTTGGGTGCATCTCACATTTGCAAAAATACTTTTTTCCTATTCCCTATTCCCTATTCTCTTTTCCCAGTTAAGTGTTCCTTCAAAGCAATAAATTTTTCCCTTTCTTAAAAATTGAGATGCACCCTAATTTTTCGGTAAAGATGAAAACCATTGCTGAAATTTATTACTTAAAAAAAAACAGCAATGTTTAACAAGATAAAAATCAAAGTAGAATTTTTCCAGACAAAAAAAATTATGTTAAAGCTTTCTCAATTAACTCTTTTAAAGTAGATAATACTTCTTCTACTAGAATTTCCTGAGATTTATGAGTCGCTCTTTCTACCAGTTCAACTTTGCCTGACTTGAGTGATCGCCCCGTAACTATTCGATAGGGAATTCCAATTAAATCTGCATCTTTAAATTTAACACCCGCCCGCTCATCTCGGTCATCTAAAATAGTCTCTATCCCTGCTTCATTTAATTCTTTATAGAGACTTTCTGCTACTTCTATTTGTTGAGCATCTTTAATATTAGGAATACAAATAACCACATGATAGGGAGCGATCGCTACAGGCCAAATTATCCCATCCTTATCATAAGATTGTTCTACCGCTGCTTGAGCTAAACGAGAAACCCCCACACCATAACATCCCATGACTAATGGCACTTCCTCACCCTGTTCATTAGTATAGGTTGCCCCCATAGCCTTAGAATATTTTGTCCCCAACTGGAATATATGACCCACCTCAATTCCTCTAGCAGTGTCCAGAATTTGATTAGGGTCATGTACAGCGCGATCGCCTTTTTGAGCTGTCCGTACATCTACCACCAACTCTGGTAAAGTAAATTCTTGTCCCCAATTTGCTCCTACAACATGAAAACCTGATTTATTAGCACCAGTTGCGAAATTTGTCAAGTCTACTGCTGTTTTATCGACCATTCTGAGGAACTTCGGACTAACCTCTTTATTAGAAGCGATATAATCATCAGATAAATCTGGAGCAATATAACCCAAAGGCAAAGACTTAGCCGCCCATTTCTCTTGAGCCTCCACATCCGGAACAGTTAAAGCCAAAACAGTATTTGCCTCATAACTTCCAGCCAACTTAGTCAACTCATTCACCAACTTCACATCATTAACATCTTGGTCTCCCCGAATATTCACCAGTACCAAAACAGTCATCCCATTGTCATAAACTGCTTGATACAAAACATTTTTAACTACATTAGTAGGAGAACATTTGAGAAACTCACATATCTTGGCAATAGTTGCCGTACCAGGAGTTTCCAATTTCTGATAACTATAAAAAGGTGAAACTTCCACATTTACAGGCAAAGAGATAGCCTTTTCCACATTTGCAGCATACTTACCATCTTCCGTATAGAGAATTTCATCCTCACCAGCATCAGCCAAAACCATAAATTCTTGGGAACCAGAACCACCAATTGCCCCAGAATCAGCATCAACAGCCCGAAATTGTAACCCACTGCGACGTAACATATTTCGGTAAGCTTTGTCCATATCCTGATAAGTCTTTTTCAGACATTCCTCATCAGCATGAAACGAATAACCATCCTTCATAATAAATTCCCGACCCCGCATTAAGCCAAAGCGAGGCCGAATTTCGTCTCGGAATTTAGTTTGAAGTTGATAGAGATGTATAGGTAGTTGCCGATAGGAACGAATCATATCTTTAGCAACAGTAGTTATTACCTCTTCGTGAGTTGGACCTAATCCTAATTCCCGATTTTGACGGTCAACCAAAGAAAACATGATACCCTCAGCTTGGGTATAAGTATCCCAACGTCCAGACTCTCGCCAGAGGTCGGCTGGTTGAAGTTGAGGAAGCAGACATTCTTGGGCACCAGTAGCATTCATTTCTTCCCGGACTATTGTGGAGACTTTATTGAGGACCCGTAACATTAAAGGGAGATATGCGTAGATACCACTACCAATACGACGAATATATCCAGCACGGATAAGGAGTTTGTGGCTAGGAATTTCTGCTTCAGCAGGGTCATCTCGTAGAGTAACTAATAACATTTGAGATAGTCGCATTGTTGCTCCTTTAGAATTCAGAATTTATAATTTATAATTTATAATTATTTGTCGGACTTATGGAAATCCTATCTATATAGCGTTTAAAACTCAAACATTATAGTTTTTTGACTCTATATATAGTACATCTGCGTAAGTTCTGATTTGATTAATCAATTCTCATCAGAATTTATAATTATTTGTCGGACTTATGGAAAGACGATGTATATAGGGTTTAAAACTCAAACGTTATAGTTTTTTGACTCTATATATAGTATCTCTGCGTAAGTCCTGATTTGATTAACCAATTCTCAATCGATTAGAATTCAGAATTATTTGTAGAACTTATGGAAAGACGATGTATATAGGGTTTAAAACTCAAACGTTATAGTTTTTTG
>NZ_JBNHEQ010000176.1:0-2887 GCF_050016015.1 Dapis hubbardiae BLCC-M172 | reverse complement strand
TAGTATCTCTGCGTAAGTCCTGATTTGATTAACCAATTCTCAATCGATTAGAATTTATAATTATTTGTAGGAATTATGGAAAGACTATGTATATAGTGTTTAAAACTCAAACGTTCTAGTTTTTTAACTCTATATATAGTATCTCTGTGTAAGTCCTGATTTGATTAACCAATTCTCAATGGATGAGAATTTAGAATTATTTGTAGGACTTATGGAAAGACTATGTATATAGTGTTTAAAACTCAAACGTTCTAGTTTTTTGACTATATATATATATAGTACATCTCTCTGCGTAAGTCCTGATTTGATTAACCAATTCTCATCAGAATTTAGAATTTTTGTAGGACTTATGGAAAGACTATGTATATAGAGTTTCCAACTCAAACGTTCTAGTTTTTTGACTATATATATATATAGTACATCTCTCTGCGTAAGTCCTGATTTGATTAACCAATTCTAAATGGATTAGAATTTACAATTATTTGATTAACCAATTCTAAATTCTTAAAATGATTAACAATCATTCAACCAGATTTGTTAAGTATCTCTCATTATTGAGAATGTAGAATTTTTGATTAACCAATCCTAAATTCTACATTCTTAAGATTAACCAATTCTACATTCTAAATTCTAAATTCTTCAACTTAAATTCAAAAAGGAGTCCCGCGCTGTAATATCTGATTCAGCGTCGGGAGGAATTTTTGAGAACAAATAAATAAAAATCTGTTTTACTATTGATTTTATTCACAATTTGAAGTATAGTATAATAATGAAACAGATAACGACTATATCCTGCAAATTGAAGGTTTCCCCAGAAGTAGTAAAAGAAATGAATGCTACAATGGAAATATTTGCTAATGCTTGTCAGTATGTTCATAACAATACTGATCAGAAACTGACAAATAATGTGACAATGCAATCTTTAATGTACGATACAGTTAGAGAAAAGTTTCAGTTATCAGCACAAACTACAATTCACGCCATTAGACGAGTATGTTCTAATCGGAAAACTTCTATAACTAATCATATTAAAAAAGAATTAACTTTTGCACCAACATCAGTTGATTACGACAGTAGAACATTTAGTTTAGATACAAAGAAATGGATTGTGAGTTTAAAGCTTTTGAGTAAGCGCACAAAGTTTGAGTTATTAATAGGTAATTATCAACGTGGAATATTAAAAGGTAGTAAGGCTACTTCAGCAGTCTTAACTAAAAGAAATGATGGAACTTACTATATAAATATTCATGTTAATCATATTGTTCCTGAGCCAAAGTCAACAAATAAAATAATAGGAATTGATTTAGGCAGGACAGATATAGCCTCAACATCTGAAGGTGAATCATGGTCAGGTAAAAATATAACTTCTAAGAGAAATCATTATTATCAAATGAGAGCAGTTCTACAAAGAAAAGCATCTAAAGGCACTCGTAGTAGTCGGAGAAGATGTCGGCAACTACAGCAACGGTTATCAGGTAAAGAACGACGCTTTCAGAAACAGGTTAATCACGAAATAACAACTTATTTAGTCAAAAAAGCAGCGACTAATAAGAATTCAATTGCCATAGAAGATTTAGCTAATATTAGAAAAAGAACTAATCAGCAACCAAGAAGCAGGAAAGAAAGAAGATTATCTAATAGTTGGGCTTTTTATCAGTTCAGAATATTTCTTGCTTATAAATGTGTGTTACATGGCGTGAAATTAATATTAGTTAATCCAGCATATACAAGCCTTACTTGCCACAAATGTTTGCATATAAGTCCGACAAAAGAAACTACATATAGAAAGGGTAAAAACTACCACTGCTTGAATTGTGGGTGGAAAGGTGATGCTGATTATAATGGTGCCAAAAATATAGCTGCTTTGGGGTTGAGTGTAAACCAGCCTAGAGGTTCAGAATTCCTGTCTTGTGCAGTAGTTCTAGGGCTACCAAAAGCCCGCGCTGTAAAGAATTTAAGCGCCGGGTAGTTTACAGATTATGGAAAAGTCAGCAGTTAAGCCACAATTTCCACTTGTAACAGTTGGTGCTTTAGTTAAGGGGCCTTCCAATCGGATATTAATTGTGGAGACGACAAAATGGAATGGTACATGGGGAGTACCTGGGGGAAAGGTTGACTGGGGAGAAAGTTTAGAGAATGCTTTGGCGCGGGAGTTTATGGAAGAAGTGGGGTTGAAGTTAAATGATATTCGCTTTGCTATGTTCCATGAGGCAATACTGGACCCACAATTTTATAAGGAAGCTCATTTTATTATGGTTAATTATTGGGCAACATCAGATGGAGAAGATGTTGTTCCTAATGAAGAAATTGTGCGATGGGAGTGGGTGACTCCTGAAGTTGCTTTTGATTATCCTTTGAATAGTTATACTCAAATACTTATTGAAAAATTTCAGTCTCAAAATTCTTTGTTATAGCCAATATCTATTTCAAATGTTTTGTGTTTAATGTTTTGTATTTGTATTTGTATTTGTGGAATGGGCATCTTGCCCGTTCCTGATATTTTCAGGCAGGGAAAATATTTTGTGTTTGTGAAATAGACATCTTGCCTATTCCTGAATATTTTTATGCAGGCAGGATGCCCGCCCCACTGAAGATTAATATTAATGTAATTCCTATCAAATTTGTAAATCTGTTTCCTGCCAAAAAAAAGGATAACCTTCTGGAGAATCTGACAATCCTGCTTTAACAGGATTTTGGCGAATATATTCCCACATATTTGTTAATTCTAAGTCATTTCTGACAATGCGATCGTATCTTTCTGATTGCCAAACTTGAACTATTTGAGTCATAATTTTCAGAATTTGTTTGGCACTGTAGCTTTTGATGCTGTGCATTATAGTTACTAAATCTATAGAAAAATATTCCTAGACAAGTGTTTTAATTAAGT
>NZ_JBNHEQ010000175.1:0-10722 GCF_050016015.1 Dapis hubbardiae BLCC-M172 | reverse complement strand
GAGAAGGTAAGGAAGAAGGAAGAAGGCTTTAGTTATCTAGGAGAGAAGGAAGAAGGCTTTAGTTATCTAGGAGAGAAGGAAGAAGAAAAGGAAAAACCTTACATAAGGTGTAAATATTTCCCCAACTTTTACACGACGCGACCATACCAGCGGACATGATATAAAATATTTTACACTAAAAGAATAAGTGTTTTGTATGATATTTTCCATGTAATTTCTAAGATAAATTGATTTTACACGATATAAGCAAAAAAATATATGTATAAATAAATAAATTTAGACAAATACTTTAAAAAATGTTACAATTATAAGAATCAAAATTTATTAAAAATTATTATTAATAGTGGTGAGACAATTTCTATATTTATTCAAGCAATACCTAGCGGTGGGAGTAGTGGGATTAACGGGGATTACTCTTTCGATCGTTGCTACCCTCGTAGTTGATCACTGGGAACTAGCAAAAGATCGGGAGCGGTTTCAACAACAATCTACTGTCTTGGTGAATGAGTTACAAAGGCAATTACATAGTTACACCCAACTTACTAGATCGGTAGGTAGTTTCCTGAAATCGCCTGAAAAATTTACTAGGCAAGAATTTCAAGAATTTACAAGCTCCCTACTACCGTATTATGACGGTTTGTTAGGATTAGGGTGGAGTCAAAAAGTAGAGAATCAAGAACGTTCACTCTATGAGCAACAGTTACAAGCTCAAGGGTTAAAAGATTTTCAGATTCGCGAACATAACTCCAAAGGAAATCAAGTATTGGCACGCGATCGCCAGGTCTACTTCCCCACAACCTATATCGAACCTTTAGAACGATGGCAAGACTATATTGGTTGGGATGCTGCTTCAGACATAAAACGTTTGCTGAGTATAGAAAAAGCAGAACATATAGGAGTGAGTGTGAGTACGCCTTTAGTGCAGTTAGAGAATGGCAAACCAGGCTTTGTGCTTTACTATCCGGTCTTTGGCTCCAATAACTTGAATCCTCAATCTCTTGAGCGCGAAAACCCTGATGCCAATACAAAATTTCAAGGAGTGGTATTTGGTTTTTATGAAGTTCGGACTTGGGTAGAAAAAGCGATCGGCAATCTCAACCTTAACGGACTTGATTTCTATCTCTATGGTTTACCAGAAGATCAGTTAGATTCTGCTTTAAACAAAACTGCTGTTTCTGCCACTGACTATTTCCTCATAGCATACAAAGCTGAATCCCAAAGCTTGACAGAATCTCCTCAAGTTGCTAATTTAGAAATTATTGACAACCCAGTAGAGCAGCCACAACATCTTTGTCGTTATAGTCGTGAGTGGGAATTTTGTATCCGTTCGCTTCATACAGCACAACAGGAACTTTCCTTGTTAGTATTACCTGCTTCTGATCATTCTATATCTAGTTGGCGTTCTGAAACAGTTCTGGCATTAGGTTTATTAGTGACAGTCTCTTTGGTGATGTATTTATTAATTTCCCAGCAGGCAACTTTAAAAGTTGAGGGCAAAAATCGGGAATTAGAAGAATTACTGCAAGAACTACACCAGACTCAACTACAGCTAGTACAAACAGAAAAAATGTCAAGTTTAGGCAGGTTGGTAGCAGGTGTTGCCCATGAAATTAATAACCCAGTCAGTTTTATCTCCGGAAATGTTGAATATGCTAACCATCATTTTCAAGATTTGTTTGATTTGATTTACCTCTATCAAACCCAATATCCTACTCCTGCTCCAGAGATTGAAGCAGCTATTGAAGATATTGATTTAGATTTTATTGCCGAAGATTTACCAAAATTATTAAAATCTATGAAAGTTGGCAGTGAACGTCTGCAGAAAATAGTTTTGTCCCTGCGTAATTTTTCCCGGTTAGATGAATCAACTGTCAAGGAAGTGGATATTCACACGGGTATTGAAAGTACATTAATGATTTTGGCACATCGAATCAAGAGTCAGCCTCATCGCCCAGAACTTCAAGTGACTAAAGATTACGGTAATCTGCCTTTGATTGAATGTTATGCAGGTCAATTGAATCAGGTATTTATGAATATTTTAGCTAATGCCATTGATGCTTTAGAAGATGCAATTGAGGAAGGGAAGTTAAAGGAGCGATCGCCGATGATTTCAATTAAAACAGCTCAAGTTGATACCGAGTGGATTACAATTCAAATTACTGATAATGGTCCTGGTATTAAGACAGATATTCAAACTCGCTTGTTTGATCCATTTTTTACAACTAAACCAGTTGGTAAAGGAACGGGACTTGGACTTTCAATTAGTTATCAAATTATTTGTGAGAAGCATGGGGGCTATTTACTGTGTTCCTCTGAGGAGGGAAATGGTACAGAGTTTATCATTAAGTTGCCGATCGCCATGCAAGTTCAGAGGTCTTTTGAAAGGAAGAAGCAAGAAGGAAGAGGGAAGAAGGAAGGATGTTTGAAAGGAGTAAAAACTTAAAAGCGCTATCCCTAGAAGGCGAATCGCATTCGCCCCTACTATTTAAGGTAGACATTTCTCCAGCACTTAAGACAAACCGACATGATCAGGACTTACGCAAAACATGAAAATATACACCACCTGTAGGGGTTAACGGCAGTTAACCCCTACTAGATATAGTGGCTATGCGTAAGTCCTGATGATATTAAAGGTAGACTTCTGCTGTAAAGCAAGAAATAAATTCTTGGAGGATGAAAAAGAATTACCTACGAAACTTTTGAGGATAGTGATATTAAATCCGCTAGTATCGGTGTAAAAAAGTGTAGAAACCGGGTTTATATGAAATACCCTTGTAGGGACGTTGCATAAGGGTGTCCCTACCATCTATCTCCCATAAACCCAGTTTCTTATAATACTCCGAAGCCAACGGATTTGATATGAGGTACAGTTTAATACTAATCTCTATTCCCTATTCCCTAACCTATGATTGATTACATTCGCAATGGCGAAGAAATTTACCGCCAATCTTTTGCTACAATTCGCTCTGAAGCAAACCTAGAGAGTTTGCCTACCAACTTAGCTCATGTTGCAATACGACTAATTCACGCCTGTGGAATGACAGATATTGTAGAAGACTTAGCCGCTTCACCGGAGGCAGTACAAATAGGTCGCGCTGCATTGCTTGAAGGCGCACCTATTCTCTGTGATACTCAAATGGTAGCCAATGGAATTATTCGCCATCGGTTGCCTGCCAAGAATGAAGTTATTTGCACCCTCAATTATCCGGAAGTGCCAGAAATGGCGCAACAAATTAATAATACTCGCTCGGCGACTGCTGTTGAGTTATGGAAACCTCTGACTCATGGTTCTGTTGTCGCTATTGGTAATGCTCCAACTGCACTGTTTCACTTACTAGAATTGTTAGATGAGGGGATGGCAAAACCTGCCCTCATTTTAGGTTTTCCTGTAGGGTTTGTGGGTGCAGCAGAGTCAAAAGTGGAACTGGCAAGCAATAGTCGAGGTGTTCCATTTATCACATTGCATGGACGACGTGGAGGAAGTGCCATAGCTGCTGCTGCCGTTAATGCTTTAGCAAAGGAAAGTGAGGTATAGCATTCAGCATTCAGCATTCAGCATTCAGCTCAGGCAAAATTACAAATAAACTTTTTTCAAACTGTTCAAACTGATATAATTTACGGATGACTGGAAAATTTGGTTTCAAGCCTCCCCTTTTAAGGGGATGAAAAGAATAAATTTCAGTATTTCAAGCCTCCGTATTCTAGGAGGTACTGATAACTGATAACTGTTAACGTAGTTCCTCCGCAGGAGGCTAACTGATAACTGATAACTGATAACTGAAATGAGAGAACTAGGAAAATTATATGGATTAGGTATTGGACCGGGAGACCCAGAGTTACTGACTCTCAAAGCATACCGCATTTTAACTACTGTTCCAGTAATTGCTTACCCTATCTCAGAAAATGGTAACTCTTTGGCACGGGCGATCGCTGCTAAGTTTATTCGTTTTGACCAGATTGAAATTCCTATATGTTTGCCTTTTAATGTTAAGGAACCATCCCAACCCTATTATGATAAAGCGGCGGAAGAGATTGCCGAACACCTAAAAGTTGGGCAAGATGTGGCGGTTTTATGCGAAGGGGAACCGATGTTGTATGGGTCATTTATGTATCTCTTTCAGCGACTTTCGGGCCAGTTTCCCACGGAAGTTGTACCGGGCATTTCCTCAACATTGGCAAGTGCAGCTATGCTGGGGGTGCCACTTACTTACCGCAATGATGTTTTGAGTATTATACCTGCTACTTTGGATGAGATTCAGTTGCGCGATCGCCTTACTGTTGCGGATGCAGCAATAATTATCAAATTAGGCAGACATTTTACCAAAGTCTGCAAGATTTTGGATGAGTTGGGGTTGTTACATCGTGCACTTTATATTGAAAGGGCAACTCAAACTAATCAGCAAATTATCCCTATTACTGAGGTTGAAGCAACTGAGGTTCCCTATTGGTCTTTGGTTTTAATTCCTAGTCAAACTCAAGGGTGCTAAAAAGTTCCCTAGCTATTTGTATAGCACTACCCATTCAGGTTAGGGCAGTTATAAATCATGGAACCCTTTAACAGTCTACTGTTCCCTGTTCCCTATTCCCTATTCCCTATTCCCTAGCGCGTAGCGCTATATCAAATATCGATCAATTTGGTATTATAAATAAAACTACCCTCTAGAGGATAAAGGGTATGATTTTTGCTAAGTAATTCAAATAAGTTGCTCTGAAAATTCTATGTCTGAGTTTTGGTTTATCTTCTTAAAGATTCAACTATAGGCAAAAAATAAGGAACTAATTCTTCATTTCCCACAACCAAAGTAGGAAAGGGATGACTCAAATAATCTTTCCCTATTTCTAAAGGAAAAATATCTCCCGATCCTAATGGTATCCAAATTGCTCCTGCCGCTTTTGCGATTACCCAAGATGCAGCAATATCCCAAATTCTCGGTGTAGCTTCAATCCCACCAATAGATGCGCCAGAAGCTACAAGTAAAAAGTTATAACTTGCTATTCCTATCATTCTAATTTTTGTTGGTAATTGGGGTATGATTTTTGTACTTCGAGAGCAAAGATTAAATAAATGATTACCAGTAATTCTATCTTTAATTGGGTGAATTTGCCGATGATTTAAAAATGCTCTAGTGATAGGTGGATTACTTAAATATTTTTGATGTTCCTGATAATAAAAACCATAATAAGATTGACGTAATGGTGGCAAATTTACATAACCAAATATAGGAGTACCTCGATATAATAATCCCATACAAGTTCCCCAAATTGGCATACCTTTAGCAAAGTTTGTTGTACCATCTAAAGGATCGATAATCCAACACCATTCATTACTAGGAAATATCTGTTGACTTTCCTCTGTTAATATTCCGTGGGTGGGAAAAGTAGAGGCGATCGCTTCTCTAATTTCCCTATCTGCCCATTTATCGGATTTAGTAACTAAACTACCATCAGCTTTTTCGTCTGCTTTAACATTTCCAAAGTCTTTTAATAGTTGATTTCCTACTCTGAAAGTAGTTGTTTCTGCAAAGTTTAAAACTTGGTTCCAGAAGTCTGTCATATTAGTTATTAGTTATCAGTTATCGGTTATCAGTTATCAGTATTAACCTCTAAATTCAGACGCTTTAAATACTGAAATTTACTTTTTTTATTCCCTTAAAAGGGAAGGCTTGAGACCTTATTTTTTTGTAATTTTTATTTTTTATCCTAATTGATTTTGAAAGACCATAAACTCTTCCAATTCATTGCTTTTAAAAAAATACTATTTAATTCTTTACTTGACTTTTATTTAGAATATCACTAATTGTACACTACTACCAATTTATTTAAAAATTTTTCCTTATTACTTGTTCCTTTGGCATCATTATTTTTCCTCAAATAGATGTCGTATAATTTGAGTATTACAACTTACAAGTAAATTACTGAAAAATCAAGGTATAAAGCCTCTCCATTCATGGATAAAAAAGAAAAAACTTGCTTTTAGCTCATCCTTCTATTACAGAATAGGTAATAATTAACAATTAATTATTAATTATTGAACTTTGTATGCATATTATTTATGCTTACTTCAAAACTTATTAACTACTTCAATTAATTCTTGCGGTTGTTCAACCAAAGCATCTGGCTGATATTCAGATAATGCTTCTCTGGAATTAAATCCCCAAGTCACAGCTACTACTTTAATTTTAGCTTTCTTTGCAGCATGAATATCTCTGGTTTCGTCTCCAATATAAACCATTTCTTCCCTTTGAATGTTCTCTGATTTTAAATATTTTTTGATAACTCTATGCTTACCAAAAAGTGTTGTTCCTGAAGCGATAAAATCAAAAATAAACAAATCATATTTTTGTAAAACAACTTCTACATTTTCTTGAGCATTAGAAGTAATTATTCCTATTTTATAACCTTGATATTTGAGTTCTAACACAGCATCTTTAATACCACTAAATAACCTCACATTATTAATTTCTTTTTGAAACTCTGTTCTGATTTTTCTCAGCAAAAAAGGTACTTTAAAAAGAGATATTCCTGATTGGTTAATAAGTTCTAGGGGGCTTAATTTTTCAATTTCTGGGATTTCTTCTTTCTTGGTTTGTTTATATCCAAATTCAACTGATAGACGATTTGTGATAGCAAAAATTAGATCGAAAGTATCTGCTAATGTACCATCAAAATCAAAAATCACTATTTTTATCATTATTAAATAATAACCGCTAATTGGTATTTAATTCTATCATATCAAGTCCGATAACATAAGTATTATAAAGTACAGGTAAAGAAGGAGGAAGAAGGCTTGAAAGCAAGGAGGAAAAAACTAAAACTTGGGTAGATATTTCCCAAGGGTTTATACAAAATGATACCAACAGACATGATATAATACAAAATTCATGGATCGACAGTTATCTCTTAATCCGTTTTTCCTGTCAACAGCTCAACACTTTATATTTCGCAGATATTGTACAATTAAAACCTTTTTTCATATACTTTTATTTCCCTAGTATCCACTACTTACTCATACTATTTCTCAATGAAGTTGCACTTAATAAAAGATAATATAGCGTTTCTCAAGTTACTGAGGTACAGTTGTTTTTCTTATTTTCTATTCCCACCGAACCTGAATTACTAATCCCTATCTCCCTTACTCCCTTACTCCCCTACTTCCCTACTCCCCTACTCGCTCAAACCAACGAATTTTTTACCTCACTCTTTTTGGGAATTGCTATAGCTGTTAGTAAAATTTAGGTCTGGGTAAAAATTATCAAGTGCATTATTACAGAGAAATGGTATGAATTCATCTTGGTTGATAATTAATTCAACTATTGCGCTCTAGTTTTTAGATTTTAGATAAACTAGCAAGGGTGGCGATAGTGTTACCGAATTATTAATTATTAATAATTAATAATTAAATAATTCGCGCCTTGAAGCCTCCCCTTGGATAGGGGAAAAAGCGGTCGTTTGCGGAACGCTAAACGCCATATCCAATCGACCAAGAGAAAAGTGCTCTTGAATTTCCTGATCTTCAATTCCCGTGCGGTTTTAACGGCTAGGTAATTATCAATTATCAATTATCAATTATCAATTAATGAAGCACCGCTACGCGTTTTCCTTGACAGCCGAAAACGCCTAATACCAATTTTCCCAAAGAATATTACGAATAATAAGTGTGATTAAAAGACTTTATAAGAGATGTCCTTTTGATAAAAAAGATAATTTATTACCTAAAAAATGGTATCTAAGCTATTAATTATAACTTCTGTACGGGTGATTCGGGTTTGCGGAGGATGAGAAACGGAAATTGCCCCTACTACTCCTGACTCCTAAAAAATCCCGTAACTATTTATAATAAACATTTATCAAATTGGTATAATACCATTTATCCATAAATTTACACTTAATAAAAGATAACAACTGTCAGTACAGTTCAGGTCTGGGTAAGAATTATTAAGTGGATTGTTATAGATAAATAGTATTAGTCACTCTCTGTAATATTTTATAAAATTAGTATCATTAATTGTTGTTTTTTTCTAAGAGACTGTTTGTAAAATAAGTATTAAGAAAGGATCGTAAGTGACTAAAATTTAAAAGGGGTAATACTTAAAGGGATTGAAATCTGGTAGATAAAGGCGTGGAAAGGTACATATATTCCTCAATTTTTCAGTGACAAATAGTTGTCTTAATTTCTTCCTGCTTATTCCCAATTCCCTCTTTCGAGTTATCGCGGTTTTCACTTCATGAATTGCATTACTTCTTCCTTCTTCCTTCTCTCCTAGATAATATGAGCCTTCTTCCTTTAAACCCAAATCTCTGTACTCTAAAAAACATGAAAACTGCTATAAGTATTCTCTATCTCCTTTTTTATATTTCTTGATACATTCAATCTCTAATAGATTGAGAAAATATAAATCAATAAATCTATGGGGGTAGATAATTTTTAATTTTCACGCTTATTGAAGATTAGCACGAGCATTTCGTTGCAGCATTTCCGGTTTAATGCGTCGTAATGCAGAGGCCGGAAACTGCTTATTCCAATCTTCTTCTGATATCTCTGCTAATTCTGTTAACTGAGGTGCTAAATTATCAGGGTAGGGTTGAAAATCATCAATATTTGTCTCTTGAGCAAATCTTTGATTCCAAGGACAAACATCTTGGCAAATATCACAACCTGCAACCCACCCTTTTAAATTTGACTTAATATGTGCAGGCAGTTCAGGATTTCTGTTTTCAATTGTATGATAAGCAATACAAAGATTTGCATCAACAACAAAAGGTTCTACAATGGCATTAGTTGGACAAGCTTCAAGACAACGAGTACAACTACCACAATGTGAAGTATGGGGGCGATCGCTTGTCAACTCTAGGTTAGTCAACACTTCCCCCAAAAATACCCATGAACCATATTCTCTAGTAATTAGATTACCATTTTTTGCTATCCAACCTAATCCAGCTTGCTCCGCCAATGCTTTTTCCATAATAGGGCCAGTATCTACATAATAGCGGGTTAAAATCTCCTTGTCTTGCTCTTGCAGCCAGTTGGCCAAAGCTTTTAACTTTTTGTGCACCACTTTGTGATAATCCCTACCCCACCCATAGCGAGAAATTTTGCCTATCTGATTATTTTCAGAGTGTTGATGTGGCGTGTAATAATTGAGTGCCACACAAATAACAGACTCTACCTCTGGCATAACTCGCTTTAAATTTTGACGTTTGGGATTAGCCATCCATTCTAAATTTGCCTGATAACCCTTATTCAACCACCCTTGTAATCTATTTATTTCTGAGCCAATTTCATTAGCTGAAGCAATCCCAACTTTGTGAAATCCTAATTCTAGGGCTTTTTGTTTAATTTGACTACTTTTAATCGGGGATTTCATCGATATGATTTGTTTTAGACAACATTTTACTCGACATTCTTATAGATAAATAAAGAGAGAATGTATAAGAATAGTCGTCTTTTTTATGTACGATTTGCAACTTATTAACATGAACACTCTAAGTTTGATTTATATCTGATTCCTAAACCTAGCTAAAACTGTTATTTAACTTAACTCTTGTGGAATTTATAGTCTGCTAAAACATAACTTATAAAACCCAAGTATGGTCATAAAATTAGCCTCCGAAATATTTATAAAGTAAATATTTTAATTTGAAGTTTTTGGGGATATTTGTAAGGAACTATTTAACATTCATTCTCCCAGTTCCACATCTTTAGGACGGCATTTCCAGTCAGGATGACTTGTCATTAACAAGCTCTCTAAAGTTTCTCGATCAAATATATGACATACTAATAAGCCATTGAAATAACATTCAACAGCATAACAGTTTTGAGTAATGCAGCAGATATAGCAGCTTTTTAAATATCTCTCTATTTTGATATGTGCCCCTGATTCTAAAGCTTGAAATTTTTGGATATTTTGTTTAAATTCATCTATAGAAGACACGATTAAACCAGGAATCATGGCTGTTAGTGTTTTTTCTCCATTAATGTGAATCCAATAATTGCGGGTAGAATCAATTCCTTTTAACCAAGGAGACTCATCATCTTTGAGACGGTAGCGAGGTGTTAAAGGAAAAAACTTATTCATATAACTAACCTAAAATATATTGTTATTAAAAAAACTTATTTTTATTTTGTAGTAAAGTATCCTGGAGTTGCAACTTAACTTAACAAAAATTATTAAATACTACAAAATTATGGGCGTTTTATTATATAAAAGGTGATTAATAGCTTTAGAGAAAGAGGAAGTATAAAGATAAAATTTACCTTTTCTGCAAAGATTGATCCCAAGGTTTCAGCAACGCAAATTTTTTTAACGTTTAATTAGACCTACCTACTTATTCAATCGAACATAAGATAATATTCTTTTTTCATGCTTGGTATTAAATATAAAAATTCTAGCGGTTTATCACTCATGTTGACTTGCATTACTTCTTCCTTCTTCCTTCTCTCCTAGATAATATGAGCCTTCTTCCTTTAAACCCAAATCTCTGTACTCTAAAAAACATGAAAACTGCTATAAGTTTGAAACTTGCCAGAAGTTTTCCAGGATGTTTGAATAGTCTTACCGAATTATTAATAATTAATAGTTAAATAATTCTGGTTTAAAGCCTCCCCTTGGATAGGGGAAAAAAGTGCTCTTGAATTTCCTGATATTCAATTCCGTAACGGTTTTAATCAGAGGTAATTATCAATTATCAATTATCAATTATCAATTATCAATTATCAATTAT
>NZ_JBNHEQ010000174.1:0-1274 GCF_050016015.1 Dapis hubbardiae BLCC-M172 | reverse complement strand
TGGAATGGATGGAGTAATAGGCTATGGGATTCAAAGCCCACAAAATCAAACCTTACGGCAAGCCTGACTTAGCTAATGCTAACCAACTTTCTAATCCCAAAAGCGATCGAGAAAAAGTTCAGGCATTGGCCGATTCTCTTGAATTTATGGTCAAGGGAAAGATATTGAAAGAATATGGAAATAGAACGCTTTTGATATCTGATATGCAATACTCGCAAGGAACCGATGGAAATGATGGAAAAACATATAGCAGAGAGATAGGAAATGATTTTCAAGGAACAGCTATCAACAGCAAAAATCAGCAGCCTTTAAACAAAGAAACTGCACCAGATTTAAAGAAAGTTTCCGAGGAAAAAGCCGTAGAAGTTCAAATCCCTGGTACTGGTGGTGCTAAAACCTCAAAGAAAAATAGCAAAAAGTAAAATATATTATGGTTGTAATTGCAGATACAACTTTAAGCACAGCTATTACTGGTGAATCAGGAGTGGATTTAAAGTGGTTTGCCGAGGCTGCTAGCCCGGTTGTTGATTGGTTTAAAGCTCCTGTAGCTAGTGCTGCTAATTTTGCCAGTAAAATTGTAGAAGGGGGTAAAGCGGTAGTTGAAAGCATTGCCTCCGGAACCTTCGGAAAAATCTTTAACCAGTGGGCAAAAGATGACCCTATTGCTGCTGGCGCTGGTACTATTGCAGCGGGTTTAGCTGGTGGGGGGTTAATCTTGCTAGGCGGTGCTGCCGTAGGATGGGTTGCGGGTGGCGTGGGAGCTGCTGTCGGAACTTTAGGAGTAGGAGGAACTTTAGTCGCTGGTGCAACTATTGGAGCCTTAGCAGATGGCATCCTCAACGCAGCAGAACAAGTTTACAGTTTTGATTTTCAAGTATCTGATGAATCTTTAATTCAAGACATCAAGGCAGCAGTAGATAATTTGTATGAACCCGCAGGAAATTTCATAGGTAGACAAATTGCTACTATTGCCGTCGGGGGTTTAGCTTCACCCCCAAAAGTTCAAATAGATATAGAAATGATGGCCTTAGTCTGGCAGCTCAAACCAGAGCTTAGGCAGGAATTATTGCAAAATGTGAGTAATTTTGCTTACCAAGGCATTCAGACCGGACTGCAAATTGCGATAAAATCTGCTTTTTTGTACGGTCGCCGAGGGATTAAAAAGCTCTGGAAACAAGCACCTGACGCGATTAAGAAGTTAGTACCGGGGTTAGATAAGGCGATCGCTACTTGGGGAGATAAAGGTAAGGAGCCTTGGAGTATAGAGGATGGAG
>NZ_JBNHEQ010000173.1:10975-19622 GCF_050016015.1 Dapis hubbardiae BLCC-M172 | reverse complement strand
ATCTAAAATCTAAAAACTGTAGCGCAATAGTTAATTCAATCATTAATTAAAGCAAAGTTTGGCGATCGCCTAGGGTTGCGTAGCACTATCGCCATCCAGACAGTTTATCTAAAATCTAAAAACTGTAGCGCAATAGTTAATTCAATCATTAATTAAAGCAAAGTTTGGCGATCGCTGATTTTTATCAATTTATTTGGAAACTATTTTTTATAGAATATCTAGTTTTTCCTATGGCTTGCATTTTTTAAGTTAAAAGTTAAAAGTTAAAAGTTAAAAGCAATAAAATTTATAATTCCAACTTACAAAACTTATAAAATGATGCTTATAAAAATTTAGGAATTTATCTAATTAAAAATTATGCCATTAAGAGCTATCTTAGATAATCAAGAATTATTTGCCCCATTTATATCTGATAAAGAATGGGAAGAATTAAAACAAAAGAAAGTTCGAGTTATTTTACCTTGTTGTGAAGCAAAAGGATATTTAAGAATCTCAAAACAGGGAATTAAGCATTTTGTTCATAAAAAGAAAGATGGATGTAATTATAAATCAGAAACATGGCAACATCTTTTATGCAAAACAGAAATTGCTATAGCTTGTAAAGCTATGGGTTACGAGGTAAAAACTGAAGCAAGGGGAGTACATTGGAGAGCTGATGTTTTAGCTACTAAGCATATAAAAAATCAATTAGTTAAACTTACTTTTGAAGTTCAATGGAGTCCTCAAACCTTAGAATAAACGAAAGAACGTCAAGATAAATATGCTAAAGATGGTATTCGTTGTTGCTGGTTATTTAAGAAGTTACCAACATCCGAAGAAAGACAAGATATACCGATGTTTCAATTACAGTTTGACCAATCTGAAAATCCTACAGTAATTTTTGATAATAACACCTATCTTTTAAATAATTTTATTACTGAAATTTTATCTGGTCATTTTAAATTTTCTCAATTTTACCGATATAAAAGACAGCAAGATATTCAAATCAGATTTTTTCCTGTTAATTGTTGGAAGTGTCACAAAAAGCATTATATTTACCATGTTCAGAGTGAGTCTTATGAAACTATAGCAATCCTAAATAGGTTGTGATAAATTAAAAAGTAAATAAAAAATTTGAAACTCTTACCTGTTGCCTGTTGCCTGTTGCCTGTTGCCTAAAAAGCAGTAAGATTTTTGCCACGAATCAAATAGGATTGCTATATATGTGGCTGTTATTTTAATTTAATAGACTACATTATATTAACAGACAAAATTATAGGTGAACCTCAATTTATTCCTGAAATTGTAAATAAAGCTTATGAATGCTTGAAGACTGAAAAAGCTAAACATCAAAACATGAAAATGGGCAAAATTAAATCTCGCTATAGCAAAACAGTTGGAAACTATTACACTTCATTTGGTTGTCCTTATTGCGATGCAATATTTGGAAATCATTTTTATTTTCAGGAAATTTGCAATCTTAAGCATGAAGATGTTCAATATATTGATTTTGAAACAACTGTTAATATCTCTTCTGAAAAACTAAATATTCCTCATTGGTGCTATTCTCCAACTAAAGATTTTTGTTGCAACTACTAATTTAGATTTACTTACTCAAATCAACATGACTAAATTACTAGGAAAAGTATATATCGTTGGAGCTGGACCAGGAAGTAAAGAATATTTGACTGTCAAAGCACATTCTCTAATTATTCAAGCAGAAGTCATAATTTATGATGCCTTAGTTGATGACTCTATTTTAGAATTAGCACCAGAAAATTGTTTAAAAATAGAGATGGGTAAACGTGGGGGTAAACCCAGTATTTCTCAGTCAGAAATTAATAGCTTGTTAGTAGAAAAATGTCGTTTAGGCAAACAAGTAATCAGACTAAAAGGAGGAGACCCTTTTATTTTTGGTCGTGCTGCTACAGAAATTCAAGCATTAATTGAAGCTGGTTGTAAATTTGAAGTTGTACCAGGAATTTCTTCTGCATTAGCTGCACCTTTACTGGCAAATATTCCTCTGACAGATGCAGTAATGAGTAGAGCTTTTGTAGTCTTAACTGCTCACGATATAGAAGCATTAGATTGGGAAAAAATATCTCAGATTGAAACTTTAGTAATTTTAATGGGAGGAAAAAATTTAGGTGAAATTGTACATCAGTTATTAAGACATGAAAGAAAACCTGAAACTCCTGTAGCTATTATTCAAAATTCTGCGACTCCTAAACAACAAATTTGGATTGGTACTTTGAAGGATATTGCTAAACAAACTTATGCTGAATATTTGTCTCCTTGTGTGATAATTGTGGGAGAAGTAGTCAGATTAAGAGATTATTTACAATATCCAAATAATATGGTTAGAGAAAAGTCAGAAGCAAAAGCAGAAATAGCACCTTTAGCAAATAAAACTATTTTAATAACTCGTTCAGCAGGTCAGTCAAGTAAGTTTACCGAACTTCTAAAAAAGGAAGGAGCAAAAGTAATTGAAATGCCAGCTTTAGTTATTACTCCTCCTTCAAGTTGGCATGATTTAGATGTGGCTATTAATAATATAGATAGTTTTGATTGGTTAATTCTGACTTCTACAAATGGAGTAGATTATTTTTTTGAAAGATTGGCAGAAAAAGGTAAAGATAGTCGTGCTTTAGCTGAAGTAAAAATAGCAGTAGTTGGTAAAAAGACGGCAGAAAGTTTGAAGAGTTTTGGTCTAGCACCAGATTTTATTCCACCTAATTTTGTTGCTGATTCTTTAGTAGCAAATTTTCCTGAAAAATTGAGTGGAAAAAAGGTTTTATTTCCTAGAGTAGAAACTGGTGGTCGGGAAGTATTAGTCAAGGAATTAAATAGTCAAGGTGCAGAGGTAATAGAAGTAGCTGCTTATGAATCTAGTTGCCCAGAAAATATTGTACCCGAAGCTTTGTTAGCTCTACAGAATTTGCAGATAGATATTATTACTTTTGCTAGTTCTAAAACTGTGAGAAATTTTTGTTATTTAATTGCGGAAAATAAGGATAAGTTAAGCGAAAATTGGTTAGAAAATATTTGTATTGCTTCTATCGGACCTCAAACTTCTCAAAGTTGTCACAGTTTATTAGGTAGAGTAGATGTGGAGGCTAAAGAATATACATTAGATGGGTTGACTGAAGCTATTATTAAGTGGGTGGGAGTGAGAAATTGACATACTCCCCGGCGTAAACGCACGGGGATTCTCCTGAAACCAGGATTCTTGCTTCAATGAGTACACTTAAACTAAACACCTTACGGCATCTAGTCCAGAGATGGTTCTCTCCCCAAGCGTTCGCTCTATTGCCTCTTGCCTCCTGCGGAGGAGCTGCGCTAACAGAGGAGCTGCGCTAACAAGAGCCTGTTCCCGTATGCCCTACGGTACAGTTTAAACCTTAAAAAAACTTTGGTTCTCTGATACTTATTGCTTAGAGCTTTTCCATACACAAGCATTCGGAGTGCAAAACCCCCTAACTCTAGTTTTTAAGGTGCTAGTTTGCTACGATTAGTAGCTAGGTTTTTAGAGCGGTTGAATACCTTTGCCGCTTTTATAACTATAAACATAAAGTTGCCCTAAAAGGACAAGGCTTTAAACCCAATTTTTCGGTAAAAGCTTGTCCTGGAGAATTTAGGATCTACTTTAGTTTTCAGCTCCCTTTCCACTGCTCGTCCTTCAGACTCTATACCTAGAGCTTCTCGCCGACCTAGCTAAATTAACTCTGAGGAGCTTGTACTATTCCAGTCCCAATATTATTTATTTCCTGACCAGAAGCAAGAGACTTAAGTGTTCCGCTGGAAATCAGTCGTGACATTAATACTTGATCATTGACCCGCCCTGTCAACGCTAATTGACGTTGTGCCCATAAAGCTGCAACTCCAGCAACATGAGGTGTGGCCATGCTAGTTCCACTCAAGCTACTAAACCCACCACCTACTTTGGCTGATATTACATCCACCCCAGGAGCACAGATATCGACTTGGTCATTAGAAAACCTGGCTACAGAAAAACCACTAGCACTTTCTTGTAAAGCTCCCACCGCAATTACCCCTGTTCCAGCAGCAGGCGGAGCTACCGAAACCTCATAACTGGGACGGTTACTTTCATTTCCTGATGCAGCTACAATAATTGTTCCCTGAGCAAACAACCCATTAGCTTGGACGAAGCCGGATAGTTGTGTGAAAAGATTGATATTGGCACGATATCCCTCCAAAGCAATTGAGGTAGCAGCTTCTATTTGCAGTCCTCTGTCAATCAAATTTCTTACATACCCAGGGAAATCAATACCAAGGGACATTGAGATCACGTGAGCCCCTTCATTGACTGCCCATTGAATGGCTTTAGCGATGGTGGGCGATGACCCTCCTCCTGCTCCTAAAACTTTACCAATCAAGGCTCGCTTGATGTTACGAGCAACACCAATACGAGTTCCCTCAACATCTTGACCAAAGATTGTCCCAGCACAGTGAGTTCCATGACCATTTAGATCGTTATCCGAATCAGTTGTAAAGTTCTTTTGAACTAGGTCAACCCCAGTAAAAGCTGGATGAGAAGGATCGATTCCTGTATCAAGTACGGCCACAGTAATGTTGCTACCATCGAAGGGAGAACTATTTGCACCAACAGCTTCTATCCCCCAGGTAGAACCAGTAGTCGGAGTAGCTACGTCCTTTGATTCTACAGGTGCAATTAATTTCAAGGGCAAAGCTGGTGCAAGGGCACGGGTTTGAGGGTCACGCCGTAGGTCATTACGTTCGGAGTAACTAAGTTCTGTTTCCTCAACTTCCAGTTGTTCAGGAGCTAATTCAAAAGTCCTAGCACCTCTTCTGATCCCTAAATTATCTGTTGTCGGTACTAGAATTTCTCGGCTTCGGAGGATGATATATTTGATTCCTTTTAACATAAATTTTGCTCCTTTTGAAATTAATTTCACGAATTCGGTAATAACTCCGCTAGTCCTAAATATGAAATATGTAAGGATAGAAGGTAGTGACTTCTGCTGTACAATACCTAAACAATTCCGGCAAAACTTGGTAAAATCTCGGTTTTGCCAGTCAAAGATGTTTGCTTCTTGCTTCAACCTGGTCGGTCGGCCTCTTCCAGTTCACAAGCGTAAATTCGGGTACAGCCTACCCTACTTGATTGATGAATGTCCCCATACTGAGATAACACCAGTGCCGCATTTAAGTCCCGGTCTATTCTCATTCCAGAGTGAGGGCAGTTAAAAGTACGGTCTTTTAACTTTAATTGTTGATTAATACGACCGCCATTATGACAAGTTTTGGATGATGGAAACCACAGGGGGGCTAGCACTACAGTTCCACCAGAGCTTACGATTTTGGTTGTCAATCGTTGTCTAAATTGATACAATCCAAGCCTTGCTATTGATGCTGCCAATTTACCATTTTGCATCATCCCTTGAACGTTTAAACTCTCTAAGCAGACGTCCCGAGGCCGAATCAAAGATTACGGCGCGGGCTTCTTAACCTCGCAGTTAAGCATTTCTGCGTAGCACTTACCTATGAGCTGAAGCTCACCTGGCAGTACGCTATTAGCAGACAGTTTCCATCCCCCGTTGCCCACGGGTACTAATTCCAAACCCCGTCATCTCACCATTATTATCTATTATATATGTAACAAAAAAGACTGTCCATTAATTCAATTACAGGCTCAAGTCCTCAAACCTATATCAGATAATACTTCTGGTTGTTGCAATCGCCAAATTTGTGATAAATACAGGATTAGTATTACTTTTCAGACATGGTGTAACGTAAAACGATCCAAGTCAATGTACAGCCTAATATATAGTACAAAAAATCCCACCAGACAAAAGTATTTCCTAACAACAGCCTGCCAATTAAAGTAGCTCTAATAGCTTGTAAAAAAGGTGGTTTCCATAATTGGAGAAATTCTAGAAATGAGGTGATAATAAAAACCCAAAAAGCTACCCAACCTGGTGGAAATTGAGGTCGAATAAAAATCACTAATAAAATCCAGAATGCTTCATAAAAAATTGAACTAAAAGAATTATTCAGCCATTCAGAAAACATTCCCTGATAGAACTTAGTTGCCAAACCTAAAATTACAGTAAAAATCAAACATACTAAAATAATATTTCTGTATTTTTTTGTCATATTAATCTACATTCCCCAAGCCAAAACGAAGTATAAAAAATTAGGAGTGAGGAGTCAGAATGAAAATTGTACAATTGCTCCTAACTTCTGAATTCTCAATTCTAAATTCTGACTTCTAATTATATGCTGCAGGTACAGAATAATCAGTCAATAGCCACCTAGAATAACCTTGATGATAGGCATCAATATAAACTAATTGTTGTCTTAATTCTACTAAACCTAACTTATTCATTCCCACTTCTGGAAATTCATTTAATCCAGCTTTTGCTCTAAAACAACCATCTTCAAATCCTATAGCTTGCAAATACATTTCACTTTTATTCATACTGAGGTAGTCACCTAAGTCAATTTGAAACTGTAGATAACCGCGTAGATAAGCATCAGCATAAATTTTCTGTTCTACTCTTTCTACTATATTTCGTTTCTGAATTCCTGCTTCTATGAATTCACCTAAACCAGATTTAGACCTCTGATAACCATCAATAAAGCCTTTAGCTTCAAGGCTATTTCTTGTTTCTATAGAGACAATTTTACTCCTGATTTATCCAGCAAAAATTGGGTTCTCAATAGCTATTAGAGAACTCAGCAACAGAAATGTTTTCCCGAAAAAAATAAAAAATTTATGCAAGATTTTTTTTGTTTTTATTCCTATGCTATATAACGAGAAAATATTTTTTGAATCAAGCAAAAACAACAAATAAATAGTATTCATATAAGCTGAGATAATCTTTTTGCTAGTATTATGATTAAACCTTAATATTTATGTTTAAAACTCGCTGCAATTATTGATAAGATTTACAATTCCAAAGCTAGCAACATTAACATTACATCAAGTCGGTTGAATTATCATAACAAAAACCTTATTCTCAATATTTTGGGCAGGTCTCCTCCCTATAGGGGTTTGATTCCCAGACCCCGAATCCCTACTTTTTACCAATTTCCAAATTTTCAATAATCTATGCTCCATAAATAAGGAAGAATTAAAAATAATTATAAGGAGCTACATTACTAATCTTAGCAGTTATTGGCATCATACCTGAGAGCTGATCGGTGAGCTAGCTGTTTGCGGATCATTCTGGTACGGAAATGCTTAATATCTTTCTTTTTCCTTTTCTAGGGAATAGCAAAACAAGAGTAGCTAAATTAAAAATATATAACCATCATGTCACAAACTTTTCCAAATCCAAAAGTAAGCGTAATTATTCCTGTTTATAACTGTGAACTCTACATCGCCCAAGCAATTGAAAGTGTCTTGAATCAAACTTATACTGACTATGAAATTATTGTTATAGATGACGGTTCTACAGATAATACCTATCAAGTCTTACAGCCATACATGAAAAAAATTCGTTATTTTTATCAAGAGAATAAAGGATTATCTGCTACTCGTAACCAAGGCATAAAAATGGCAAAAGGAGAATTAATTGCTCTCCTGGATGCTGATGATTTATTTCTCTCTTTTAAGCTTCAAGAACAAGTAGCTATTTTCGATGTTCAAACAAGTATAGGTTTGGTACAAAGTGGGTGGCGGGTTGTGAATGAAAAAGGAGAAAAAATTCAAGATGTTGAACCTTGGCATAAGTCTCCAGAATTAGACTTAGTAAGTTGGTTAAAATGGAAAGCTACTAATCCTAGCGGAATGATGTTTCGTAAAGAATGGTTGAAAAGAGTAAATGGGTTTAATGAAGAGTTACGCAGATTAGAAGATTTTGACATTGTAATTCGATTAGCTTTAGCAGGTTGTCAAGCCATTTGGTTTCCCAAAGTTGCGGTCTGTTATCGTCAACATAGTGGTAATATGACGCGAAATTTACTTGCTCAAATAGCAGTAGAAGAAAAAATTTTAGATGAACTTTTTTCTAATCCTAATCTCCCTCCAGAAATTGAACATTTAGAAAAGGAATTACGCTACGGTTCTCTGATTTGGAATTGTTGGTGTTTATATAAATCTGGCTACTTTGCTGAAATGGTTGATTATTTGCATAAATCTTTAAAGTTTTCTCCTGTTTCTGTGCTTAAAACTATCTGTGAGTGGTTATATTATTTTCACTATTATGCTTCTCTAGAAAACTATTCATTTAATTCAGTTTCTTTGAATCAAATACCAGAGTGGCAACTTTTAATAAATAAAATCATGCCAAATGGTTTACCACTGGTTAGCGTAGTTATTCCTACTTTTAATGATGGTGATTATATTCTTAAAGCTATTGAAAGTGTTTTGGATCAAACTTATGCTTTCTGGGAGATTATTATTATTGATGATGGTTCTACTGATAATACTTACCAAATTTTAGAATCTTACCTCAATCAAATAGACTTTTTGCAGAACTATCCAACAGGAAATAGACAGCAGGAAGTAGGAAGTAATCAAAATTTAACTTCCGACTTTTCCCAAAACTATCCAATAGGAAATAGACAGCAGGAAGTAGGAAGTAATCAAAATTTAACTTCCGACTTTTCCCAAAACTATCCAATAGGAAATAGACAGCAGGAAGTAGGAAGTAATCAAAATTTAACTTCCGACTTTTCC
>NZ_JBNHEQ010000173.1:0-10875 GCF_050016015.1 Dapis hubbardiae BLCC-M172 | reverse complement strand
AGACAGCAGGAAGTAGGAAGTAATCAAATTTTAACTTCCGACTTTTCCCAAAACTCCCCAATAGGAAATAGACAGCAGGAAGCAGGAGAAAATTTTCAGAAAACAGGAAGTAGTCAAAATTTAACTTCCGACTTTTCCCAAAACTATCCAATAGGAAACAGACAGCAGGAAGCAGATAAAAATATTCAGGAAAGAGGAACTAATCAAAATTTAACTTTAGACTTCTTGTCAAACTCTCCCAGAGTAAATAAACAACAGGAACTAGAAAAAAATACTCAGGAAAAACAGAGTAGTCAAAATTTAACTTTGACTTTTGCAAGAGGTCTAATTAAATATGTATATAAAGAAAATCAAGGAGCATCAATTGCTCGAAATTATGGTATAGAAATAGCTCAGGGAGAATATATTGCTTTTCTCGATGCAGATGACTTTTTTCTACCCGAAAAATTAGCCGAACAAGTTGTATGTTTTGCAGAAGATTCAACTTTAACGATGGTGCAAACTGGGTGGAGATTTGTAAATGAAAAAGGTCAGACTATTAAAGATATAGAACCGTGGAAAAATGCTGAAGAATTAGACTTAGAAAATTGGTTAATGTGGCAAGCGACTTTGCCTAGTGCGATGATGTTTAAAAGTGAATGGTTAAAGCTGAATGGAGGGTTTGACTCGCGATATATTCCAGAAGATTTAGAAATAGTTTTGCGGTTAGCTTTAACTGGGGGAAAAGCTACTTGGTTACGGAAAGTTTGTGTCTGTTATCGACAGCGGAATAGTAGTGTCTCTGGTTTGGATAACCGACAAAAAATTACTCAGGAATTAGAAAAATTATTAGATGAATTTTTCCAGAAACCTAATTTACCTACTGCGATACGCCAAATAGAAAAACAGATAAAATATAGGTCTCTACTTTGGAATTGTTGGCGTTTATATAAAGCTGGTAATTTCTCAGAAATGGCAACTTATTTGCAGAAATCTTTGAGTTATACTTCCGACTCTCCCACAGCAGCAATTTGTACTTGGATAGAATTATTTACTAAGCTAGATAGTCAAGAAGGAAATCAATTTAATGCTTATCATTTCAGTCAGTTACCAGAATGGAAAAAATTAATTAGTAATATTTTTAATCCAGTTGCGCCGAGAGTAAGTGTAATTATTGCCACCTACAATAATGGTCACTATATTTTAGAGGCGATCGCTAGTATTTTTAATCAAACTTATACGTCTTACGAAATAATAGTTATTGATGATGGCTCTACTGATAATACTCGTCAAGTTTTAGAACCTTATCTAGATAAAATTCGCTATGTTTATCAAGAAAATAAAGGAGTATCCCACGCCCGGAATTTAGGTTTAGAAATGGCGCGGGGAGAATTTATTTCTTTCCTAGATGCTGATGACTTTTTCTTACCAGATAAACTAGCAAAACAAGTAGCTATTTTTGATGCTCGCCCCTCTCTGGGAATTGTGCATAGTGGATGGCGTTTAGTTAATGAAAAAGGAGAGAAAATTTCTGATATAGAATTATGGCATGGTTCCCTAGAATTAGACTTAGAAACTTGGGTAGTTTGGAAACCTGTAACTATTTCTATGATGTTTCGTAAAAGTTGGATAAAAAGTGCTGGAGGTTTTGATACTCGTTGGCATCATGGAGAGGATATTGATTTAGTTTTACGTTTATCTATTAATGGTTGTGAGGCAGTTTGGTTGCCAAAAATTACTTATTGTTATCGTCAACATCATCGCAATGCTACTAGAAAATATAGTCAACAAGCTGTCAGTATGATGTCTGTTTTAGATAACTTTTTTAGCAGACCAAATCTATCAATATCTATTCGTCAATTAGAGGGAAAATCTCGTTATTATACTTTGAGTTGGTTAGGATGGCAGGCACATCGAAATGGGGATTTAATTGAGATGGGTAAATATTTAAGACAAGCTGGGAAATATACTCCTTTATCTATGACAGAAACTATTGAACATTGGGTGGATAGTTTTAACAGTCTTTATCAACAATATGGTTATGATTTTGATGTTTATGCTTTGACAAATTCGGATGTTTGGCAACAATTAATGTTAGATATGGTTATTACTATTTGATGGTGAGTTTTTTTCAGGTATTTGTTGATGGTTGACTATACCAAATTTTCATCTCAACATACTTCCATTTTTAAACTTATTGGTGTCTTTACTACTGATTCCTAACTCCTTCTTATCATTCTGACTCCTGACTACCAAAGATATGTAGCAAAACTTTTGATATTTGGTATTAGACCATTTTGAAAAAACAATGTTACGAATAATTTAGACGATTAAAAGACTTGATAATACCAATTTCATAAAATATTCCTACAGTCACGGCACAGGCAATAGGCAAAGAAAATAATAATAATCAAAAAGAGGAAAAAAGGTTGAATTTTTAGAATTTATGGGATTTATAAAGTTTTTTATTCTAGGAATAAATCACAACTTAAGATGTAACTGCCTTTTTTGAATTTGGTATTAAGATATATCCCTTTGACTAAAAAGATAAGTTATGCAGCTCAAAAATGGTATCGAAGCCATTCCCATACGACTCCTGACTCCTGACTCCTGAGGACTAAGAAATGCCTTAGCTATTTGTAGCAAACATTTATCAAATTGGTATTACCTGTTGTCAGATGAGCTGTCGCTTTTTTCTAGGGTATTACCTAAAAAAAAACTAAGATTGCTACATAAACAGAACAATCGATTTTTAAATAGGAACATATAGCAGTCTAAGTCAAAATTAGTAGGTTTTATTGTTTCCTTTTACCTGTTACTTGTTGCCTCTTAGTTCAAAATGGATATCTACTATTTCTACTGCCCTAAACTATACTTTTATTGCTACTATACTTTTTTATGGTAAATAAGTTTATAACTCTTAACCTTCCAGCATTAATTCATTTAAGATTGCTCTTGTAGAATCAAATTTAGAAAAACCAATATTATTAATTTATGTAAAAAAAAAAGGATTTGTATAGTACAATACTTCAATAAATATTTGCCTATATAATAAATAATATAAAAATTAAGTTCATATTGAAGTTGGTCTCAAAAGAGACAAATGACAAATAATTAATTGGCAGCTATTAATAATGTTGAAAAATCCAATAAATAAACTGAAATATAGAACCTTGAACAATTAATTATTAATAATTAATAATTACCTCTTCTGTAATAGAAGGATTGGCGCTCAAGGATTTTTTTTTCTTCTCTTGGTTGATTGGATATGGCTAGGTCTCCTCGCCATCCCTTAACCGCTTTTTTCTCCATGAATGGAGAGGCTTTATACCTTAATTTTTCGGTAAATTTCATCAATAATTAATAGATACGATAATAAAAAATCAAATCAAATGATGACAAAATCAACTGATGAATTTATACCAGTTTATGGACCAGTAAAATCTTGGCGATATGGTCGCTCCCTAGGCATAGATCCCATAGGAAAAATTTCCACTTGTTCATTCAATTGTGTTTACTGTCAGCTAGGAGAAATCCAACAAAAAACAAGCGATCGCTTAATCTACGTTCCGACAGAAGAAATCTTATTAGAACTAGAAAAATTTGCACCGTGGGATGTAGATATTATTACTCTTAGTGGCAGTGGAGAACCGACATTAGCTCTGAACTTACAAGAGATTATACAAGAAACAAAAAAATTAACAAATAAACCAATTTTAGTATTAACAAATGGTACAACCTTAACCAATCCAGAAGTTAGATTAGCATTAAATTTAGCAGAGAGAGTATCAATCAAAATTGATGCAATTAATCAAAGACAACTACAAGGAATTAATCGACCAGCAGAAACATTTAATCTCTCAGATATCTGGGAAGGAATACAAGAATTTAGAGAAAAATATCAAGGTAAATTAGCTATTCAAACAATGATATTATCTCCATGGAATCCTCAAACAAGAGCCGAATATATTAACTTGATAAAATCTCTAAAACCTGATGAAATTCAACTCAACACACCTACGCGACCTAAACCTTTAAAACATCAACTAGATGCCAGGGGAAACCATACAGAATTTCACCCTTATGCAGTACAGAAACTCAAGTGTGTTAATCAAGATATTTTAGAAGAATTTGCAGATGAAATTTACAAAAATACAAACATTCCGGTTCGTTATAAACAGAAATAGTATTCAGATTTTTTGATAATAAAAAAAAAGGAGTCAAATATGAGTAACCTAACAGCTAAATTATCAACAACAACACCAGTACAAATTCCACCAGGATATTTGAATATTATGGGTTATGTGGATGAGTCAGAAGTAAATGGTCCTGGTTGTCGTGCGGTAGTATGGATACAAGGCTGTAAAAAGGGATGTTCTGGCTGTTTTAATCCCGATTCTTGGTCTTTTGATATTAACCAATTAATAAGTATTGAAGAACTAGCAAATAAAATATTAAATAATCCTCGCAACACAGGAGTTACCTTTTCTGGAGGAGAACCTTTTTTACAAGCATCAGCACTAGCAGAATTAGCAAAAATATTAAAATCTAGAGGTTTAAATGTAATGTCTTTTAGCGGATTTACCCTCAGAGAATTACAATCAAAAAATGCTCCCGTTGGTGCTAAAGAATTATTATCTCAATTAGATATTTTGATTGATGGACCTTTTGTCGAAACCTTAGCTATTCACTCTCCTAATTCTCTAGTTTCTTCCAGTAATCAAAGAGTCAGAGTATTTAATCCAGTGTTAAAAAATCAATTAAATTGGGCAAGCGATCTCCTAGAAATTCATGTACTGAAAGATGGCAGTCGGATATTTACTGGTTATTGGGGACAGTTAGGTTTAGGAGAGAATTAATCAGTTATCAGTTAACAGTTAACAGTTTGGTTCCCAAATGAAAAGCCTCCTGGAAAAGAAATGCTAAAAGCTAATAGCTAGTTAAGGCTGTAGGGACGTTGATGCAACGTCCCTACAGAAATATAAAAACATAAATAATTAACATTAAGCAAGTTAATTAAATGATTAAACAATTTTTCTCGCAAATTATGTTGATAATTGGATTAGTTTTCCTGATATTAGTTTATCAAGGTAGCTTTAAACTTAACTCAGCAAATGCTCTAATTCGAGAAATAGAAGAAACACCTGCTCAAATAGTTTATCAAGTCAAACATACTTTAAGAGACGAAGAAAGAAAACCTTGGCAAGTAGTATTTTATAAACGTTTAAAATCAGGTGAATTAGATACTATTAATCTGCGCCTAGTAGGTTTTCCTGGCACTGTAGAATTTACTCATCCACAACCTTTAAAAATTAGTTATGGTCAGAATAAAATATCCCTAGCTAGAGATAATTTTGCGGAAAAAGCACCAGCTACTAACGTGGGTGAGTATCAATTTCCAGAAGTTTTGTTTGACCTCGAAACAAATGCTAAAATTTTTCTATCTTTACCCTTAAAAACTAACCAACCAGCAAAAATCAAAATACCTTTTCCAGTCTTGTTAGAATGGCAAGAAGTTATTAGTCGCAAATAAAAAATATAGCAATCCTTACTAGCTATTGAAAGTCTGTCATTATGCAATAAATCTATCTGCTCAATGCTAGAATCTCAAACATTAAATTGGATTGCTATATTTTAATTAATTTAGTAGGGCTTTGGTAACCAAAATCCTGCTAATTATAATTATTACCTTTTCTTGATATTACGAGCCATGTCCCGGAACATATTCATACCAGAATCAGGAGTACGAGATATTACAGGCTCGAATTGAGGAGTAGGAGTTTCTGCAGGAGCAGTTTCTGCAGGAACAGTTGCTGTAGGAGGAGTTGCTACAGGAGGAGTTGCTACAGGAGCAGAATAGGAAACAGGTTTTGTTTCTGCTCCAGTTTCTCTTATTTGCATAGAAGAAACAGCCTTTTCTGTCTCTCCTTCTATCAAATTAATTTTACCTGCTGCTTTGGGATAGCTCCTCTTAACTGTCTTAGATTTCCGCATAAAATCTACATCACCTAGACTACTTGCAGCATCTTGATCTAGGAAGAAATCTTCCTTTGGTTGATTATCGCTTCCTCCAAACAATCCTCTAATAAAGCCAGTCATCTTTTTCTTCTACCCTTATTTTTGTGTTTCTTTTGTTATGTTATGTAAAACTTTATCACAATTTATCATAAATTGTCATCAAAATTCTCATAATTTTCTCAGGGCTACGCGCAAGTCAGAATTCAGAAGTCAGAAGTCAGAAGTCAGAAGTAATCCCTAACTCAGTTTGAGCATTATCTTTAGCCAAATAGCAGGAGGCCAAACTTTGAAAAATGGCGTTGCTGAAGCGCGGGTATAATTTTCATGGTTTTTGTAACATTCTTTTTTCATCCATGGTCTGAAAGGAGGTAAATATTTATAATTCATATCTAGATTATGCAACGGCTGAAAAATTACTTTCCAATACAAAAGCGACTAAAAATTTTATCCAAAACAGATTCCGTTACATCCTCACCAGTAACCTCTCCCAAAGCATAAATTGCTCCCCTTAAATCTATAGTCCAGAAATCTAGAGGTAAATTATTTTTGATAGTATTTAAACATTGCTCCAAAGCCACCTTTGCTCTAGTTAACGCTGCTGCTTGCCTTTGATTAATAGCTAAATCTAAATTTTCTGCCTGCACATTACCCAAATTTACAGCATCAATAATCGCTGCTTCCAGTTCCTCAATCCCTTGATTATTAATAGCTGCTGTAGTCACAACATTTTTAATAGTTTCTGGATAAAAAATCGACTTAATTAATTCTGACTGAACCAAGTCAACTTTATTAATTATTAGAATCAAAGAACTATTTTTTAAACGATTTTTTACCTGTTGATAAATAACTTCATCTAACTCCGTCCAACCAGCTTTACCGTCAATAGTCAATAAAACAAGGTCAGCAGATTCAGCAGCCCGGCACGATCGCTCCACCCCAATTTTTTCCACCCGATCCTCAGTTTCGCGAATACCCGCCGTATCCAAAACCTGCACCGGAATACCACCCACCACCAACTGAGACTCCACCACATCCCTAGTTGTACCAGGAAGATCCGTCACAATAGCGCGATCGCTACGACTCCAAGCATTTAACAAACTGGACTTACCCACATTCGGACGTCCAATAATAGCCACCTTCAAACCAGTCCGTAACAACTCCCCCCGACTTGCCGTTGCTAATACCCTTGACAAATCCACCAAAATACTATCCACTTTTTGACTAATCTCAGATTCATTCAAAGGCGGTAAATCCTCCTCAAAATCAATCCTGGCCTCTATTTCGGCCAAAATATCCAGACAACCAGCTCTTAACTGACGAATTGGACTAGCTAACTTACCCTGTAAACCTGCCAAAGCAACTTGAGCAGCAGCAGGAGATTGAGAACCCACCAGATCCGCAACACTTTCAGCCTGAGTCAGATCCAATCGTCCATTTAAAAAAGCTCGTAAAGTAAACTCTCCTGGTTGAGCTAGTCGCGCCCCCGCCTCAATACATAATTGTAATACTTCTTGTATGGCAATAATTCCACCATGACAGTGAAACTCTACTACATCCTCACGAGTATAAGAACGAGGAGCATTCATAATTAATAATAAAGCTTCATCTATTAGTTGGTTAGTTTGGGGATGACGAATATAACCATAGAGAATGCGATGAGTCTCCCAAACCTGTTTCCCCGGTGCATGAAATAGAATTTTAGCAATTTTCATCGCCTCAGAACCAGACATCCTGACTATCCCCACACTTCCTTGTTGGGGAACAATAGCAGTAGCGATCGCGGCAATAGTATTTCCAGGAGTCATTTCAGTTATCAATTATCAATTATCAGTTATCAGTACCTCTTGCAATAGGGAGAATGGAGATACTGAATTTAATTTTTTTCTGTGAGAACAATTATAGCAACAACAATCATTAGAATATTTATTTTACCACAATCTATGATAATTAATGTTGTCGAAGATCGACAAATTTCAACAATACTTTTGTCGATTTTAACTCAATTTATGCTGAATATATTACCCTACAATAGTTTTTGAATTTCTCAAAAAGTTGTCGATCTTTACTGTCGATATCGACAACTTTTTTTCTTTGCCTATGTTATGGTCAATAATCAGGTTATTAACAATCGTATTTTTACTGAGATATGACTATATGAAATTAAAATGCTTTGTAACTCAATAAAGTTGAGAGACAAAAATTTTTATTTGATAAAGCGACAAATCTAATGATTAACTCGCGGATTATTTCTACCAAGCTGCACTAACAACAATATTATTTTTTCCAGGAGGCATATATCCATGAAATATCAAAGTCAAAAAATCATCACTACATATTCCGACAAGCAAAAAATAAGTGTAGAAGAACAAAAGATTTATCATCACTTTTTAGAACTGGTTTCAACAGAATCCATCGATAAAATTATTGAGCGATTTCGGATACTATTTATTCAATGTTCCCCATACCAAACTCCAGAAATATCGACAGCGCTAAGGAAAATTATAGAATTCCCAGAATGCCAAGAAAAATTCAATTATATCTTGAATCGTTGCTGTTATATATTGATAAATCATCAGCAACTACCTCAAGACAAACAAAACGCTTTAAAAAAACTAATGACTTTCTTTAAACAAGCGAGCGATAAATCTGAATCTTCCTATTATACTTCTCGCCACACAAAAAAAATGCTAGAACTTGTCAGAAATTTTACTCATAGTCAACAGTATTTGAGCTTAAAACGTATAGTAGAACTAATGAATCTATCATATAAAAATGATAGTAATAACAATTTCAATCAACCTTTAGAAAATCTCCATTACCATTATCCATATTTATATAAATATTTATTGATTAATCCAAATAGTAGTAAAGAACATCAACAAGTAATCAGAAAAATGCAAATGCAAAAACAGAAACAATATGAAATTAATTTATCCCATTATGTTACTCAACAAGCCCGACTACAGCTTAGTAAACTTAAAAGCTCTATAGTTACTAAACAATTACAATCCGTTAAAAATCCCACCTTATTATCAAATGACGAACTCTTATTATCAATCAAACAATTTGTAGGTAAAGTAGAAGGTAATGAAACTTATAGAAATTATGCTAAACGGTTTTTAGCTTATAGCACATTACCCATAACATATCACTGTTTTAAAGACAATTTTTATGAGTACCTAATTACATCTTTTGATGTTGCCCCTCATCAAATTCGAGTTCAGCTTAAAGATAAACTATACAAATATTTACAAACCATGATGTCTGATAGTGATGATGAGCTATTAAGTGAATTTTTAATGATTAAGACCTGTCATAAATTATTAAGCTTTTTTATTTTGCGTAATCAAAAGCAACCAGAACATTTCTTATTTATTAATCTGATTAGTAATTTGGGACCCGTAATAACAATAGGACTACTACTAAAAATCCTATTAGTATGTCAATTAGTTAGACCAAACTTAGAGAAACGATTTGCAATTTTGTTTAACCATTACAAATTTTCTACACAAAAAAAATCTCAATGGTTAGTTAAAGCATTAGAGAATATGCAAATAGCCCTCAGTACAAATTTTGGTACAATAGATATTTCTTTCTTTTATTAGACAGAAGCGTGAAAAAGATATAAACTTTTTGCATATAGTAGGCAACAGTTCATTCATTGATAATTGATAATTATTTTTGTTTTCGGCTGTCGCCGATATGAAAAGCTTTTCGACTATTGCCAACATATTTGTGGAACGCAATATTCATTATCAATGATCTATTATTTAGGAGAGGCAATAAAGCCGGATTGATTAATTATCAATTATCCATTATCCATTATCCATTGGTTAAGAGGGTAGCTGTTTGGTTAAAGCTATATATAATATTTAGAAAAAGTAAACTTATTTGAGTATGTTCAAAAATATCTCAGAAATTCCTCAGCAACTACTACCTAAGCTAAATACAGAAAAATCTCCATCACAAAGAAATAAACTACCCCATTTGCATAGATACGGGCGATATTTATACTGGCGCTTTATCCGAATGCGGGGGACTCCCGAATATATTGCTAGAGGTTTAGCACTAGGAGTGTTTGCTGGATTATTTCCTATCTTTGGTCTGCAAACCATAGTTGGTATAGCACTAGCGACCCTATTCCAAGGTCATAAAATTGCAGCAGCTGCTGGTACTTGGGTAAGTAATCCCTTAACTTATTTACCAATATATGCAATTAACTTTCAAGTTGGTCGATGGTTACTTAACTGTCAACAAGAGTTTGTACCTGAAAGTATATTTTCATTTTCAGAGTTAATGCAATATGGAACTCAATTTGTCATGTCTCTGTTTTTAGGTTGTTTGGTAATGGGTATAATAGGAGGAATATTAAGTTATTTTGTGGGGTTAAAACTAATCCGTTGGTGGCGTAGAGAGCGCCGAAAAAACTTAGGGAATAATCTATATTAAATTCAGTTGTTTGGAAATTTGTCTAGTGATTTTATTGACACAATATAATCTGATGGATAATTGATAATTAATTGAATCTAGGTTGAAAGCTTCTCCCAATAATGGGGGTTGCACATTTCAAGAATGATAATAGATTTTCAACTGTATATAATATATATAGCAATCCTATTTTAGTTGTAATATTTTCCTGGTAGTTAGGAGTCAGGAGTCAGGAGTCAGGAGTCAGAATTTTCAAGGTTTTTAGCCCAAATTAACTATTACAAAAATTGTTACGACCTATTTAGGATTGCTATATATTAAGAAAAGAATTATCTAAGAGGTTGAATGTATCAGGAAATATAAAAAAAGAAGATAGGGAACACTTAACTGGGAACAGGGAATAGGGAATAGGGAATAGGGAATAGGCAAAAAAACAATTATTTGTTATCA
>NZ_JBNHEQ010000172.1:9926-21663 GCF_050016015.1 Dapis hubbardiae BLCC-M172 | reverse complement strand
TGTTTTAAATATGAGTAAAGTTTGTTCAATAATTGATAATTGATAATTGATAATTGATAATTACCTCTCCCTAAAACGGATTGGATTGAATAAAAGGAAATTTTTTTTGTTTCTCCACGGTGAGTGAGAGGCTTTATACCTTTATTTTTCGGTAAAGAGGAGGGAAAATTATGTGGGAAAATCCAATTGTTTTTAAAATACCTTCAGATTGGAATATAACAGAGGAAAAGTTTTTTGAGTTCTGTCAAATTAATCGAGATTTACGGATAGAAACTAATAAGTTTGGAGAACTTTTAATTATGTCTCCTGCTGGTTCAGAAACAGGAAATAGAGATGGCAGAATTATTCAACAGTTAATGAATTGGTCAGATGAGGATGGTACAGGTTTAGCCTTTAGTTCTAGTACAGGATTTACTCTTTCTACAGGAGCAAAAAAATCCCCTGATGTTTCTTGGATAAAATTAGAAAGATGGAATAGTTTATCCCCAGAAGAAAAAGAAAAGTTTGCTCCTATTTGCCCAGACTTTATAGTGGAATTAATGTCACCTTCAGATAACCTAAAAACTCTCCAAGCAAAAATGACAGAATATATGGAAGAACCGGGAGTAAAATTAGGTTGGTTAATTGATAGAAAAGAGAGAAAAGTTTATATTTATCGCCCAAATTTTCCGACGGAATGTTTAGAAAATCCTGAGAGTGTAAGTGGGGAAACAATATTGCCAGGATTTGTTTTAAATATGAGTAAAGTTTGTTCAATAATTGATAATTGATAATTGATAATTACCTCTCCCTAAAACGGATTGGATTGAATAAAAGGAAATTTTTTTTGTTTCTCCACGGTGAGTGAGAGGCTTTATACCTTTATTTTTCGGTAAAGAGGAGGGAAAATTATGTGGGAAAATCCAATTGTTTTTAAAATAAATTCAGATTGGGGATTTGTTTTAAATATGAGCAAAGTTTGGTAAAATCTGATGTTGTAAATACTCAATAGTAGGTGGAAAAAATATGGATATTAAACAAGGCTTTATTGGTGCAGTTGGCAACACTCCATTAATTAGATTAAATAGTTTCAGCGAAGAAACTGGATGTGAAATTTTAGGCAAAGCAGAATTTCTTAATCCAGGAGGTTCCGTAAAAGATAGGGCAGCACTTTATATTATTAAAGATGCAGAAGAAAAAGGTTTACTGAAACCTGGTGGAACAGTTGTTGAGGGAACTGCTGGTAATACAGGAATAGGTTTAGCACATATTTGTAATGCTAAAGGTTATAAGTGTTTAATTATTATTCCTGAAACTCAATCTATTGAAAAAATGGATGCTTTGAGAACTTTAGGTGCGGAGGTTAGACCTGTTCCAGCAGTTCCCTACAAAGACCCAAATAACTATGTAAAAATGTCAGGTAGATTAGCATCGGAAATGGAAAATGCTGTCTGGGCAAATCAGTTTGATAATTTGGCAAATAGAATCGCTCATTATGAAACAACCGGACCGGAAATTTGGGAACAAACTGATGGAAAAGTAGATGCTTGGGTAGCTGCTACTGGTACGGGTGGAACTTTTGCTGGTGTTTCATTATTTTTAAAAGAAAAAAATCCTCAAGTTAAAACTGTTTTAGCTGACCCGATGGGAAGCGCTCTTTATAGTTATGTGAAAACTGGGGAAATTGCTACTGAGGGTAGTTCTATTACTGAGGGTATTGGTAATGGTCGGGTAACGAAAAATATGGAAGATGTGCCGATTGATGATGCGATTCGAGTTGATGATAAAGAGGCAGTAAGAGTAGTTTATCAACTATTAAGAAAAGACGGTTTATTTATGGGAGGTTCTGTCGGAATTAATGTTGGTGCAGCATTAGCTTTAGCAAAACAAATGGGTCCTGGTCATACTATTGTGACTGTATTATGTGATAGTGGTTCCCGTTATCAATCAAAATTATTTAATCGTGATTGGTTAGCTGCTAAAGATTTATTACCAATGGATAATTGATAATTAATAAATTTCGTTTAAAGCCTTTCCTTTTAAGGAGAAAAAAAGAAATTGTGATTTCTTTATCTGGTTTGAAAGAGAGACAATTATTCATTATCCATTATAAATTAATGAAAGGATGAAGCATAACTTTGATAATTTATGGTAGAAAATAGTAAGCTTGACAGACTAATAAAAGCCTGTCAAAATCGCACTTGTCGGAAACAAGGTTCGGCAAAAGTCTTAGCTGCTTTTCAGACATTTGATATTCCTAATATTACTGTTGAGAAAAGTGGATGTTTGGGGAAATGTGGCAGTGGTCCGATGGTTTTAGTTTTGCCAGAGGAAATTTGGTATAGTCATGTTGAACCTCAAAATGTTTCAGTAATTATGGAACAATATTTTTTGAGTAGACTGAATTATTGATTTGTAAGCATTTTATTATTAGTGGTTAGCTTTTAAGCAGGAAAAAATGCCAAGTAATTGATGAGGAAAATTAGCAAAGAATACTTTGAAAGTAACTTTTAATCTTCCTTCAATTTTGCAACTCTGAATTTTTCCTGAAAAGATAATTTAATGGCTGAAAGCTAATAGCTGAAACCTGAATGCTTACCTTGATTATAAGTTTCATTTGGTTAAGTAGTAATTAAATATAGCACTACAAATTAAGGTGATACAAATACTTGAAATTCTGTATTAACATTAGGAGAGGAAGAAACTATTTTCTAGAATTTACTGATTTTATGTGCTAACTTATATTTGTAGTGCTATACCTGATAAATATTATACCATTTCTCAAAAATCTTGCTATATTTGGTTGGGTGAGCAAGTGTGGTAAGTGTGGGAGGATAGGGGAGAGGAAAAGTAGTGATAATCTATATTAACTAACTAATAATTGTTAAAAACAGACTTTGAGTCTTGCTAAATATTTGACTGTTGAAGTATAGTCGAAGTATAGCATTACTTTTGGTAATTGGTATTAGCCCTACTAATAATTTCAAAAAAGATTCTTGCTAAAACTTCAATCAGTAGTAAGATTACAGGGTGATTTTACCGAATAACCAGGGTTTAAAGCCTCTCTTTTAAAGGATAAAAAAGAAAAAAGTTTCCCTTTTAAGCAGTCTTATTCTTGAAAAATAAGAGCTAATTAGGGTTTGCTGAAAAAAGCAAAGTATGGAGAAGGTGGGGAGTTTGGGAAGACAAAGAAAGTAGGGAGGAATAATTTAAGAAGTGATTTTTCTGCCGTAGTCACGCCAAAATACTAACTTTTCCAGGGTTTGGGATTGAAAAGTTGCTATTTTTTTAGACCCTGAAAAAGCTAAAGCGTTTATTTATGAATGTTTTGACGTTTAATCAGCAAACCCTAATTATTAATTATTGAATACCTAAATCATCACTGTAGCAAATAGTTATGAAATTAGGATAACTAGATTTTAAGGAATGTCTTTTATGGAAGAATCAAAACGTAATCAATCACAGTGGTTTTCAGAGTATAAAACTACTGCTGAAGAGGTAGAAAAAACAGGTCAATATCAACCTTTAATAGACTGGTATGACCAAAATAGTGAAGCTTTTGAAGGAGGTACTTATGCTGCAAATAAATGCTGCGAACTTCTATATCAGCAGATTGGAAATTCTTCTAATTTAGCTATTCTAGATTTAGGGTGTGGTACTGGTGACCAAGGTCGTATTTTGAATGAAATGGGAGTTCAAGCTTTGTTTTATGGAATTGATATGTCAGAAGGAATGCTAGAATCTGCTAGAAGTAAAGGATTATATAAAGAACTCAAACAGTCTATTCTACCTGAAATTCCCTATCCTGATAATACCTTTGATGTTGTTATTAGTGCAGGAACTTTATGCTCTCCTGGAAATGCGCCACCAGAAAGTTTACCGGAAATTATTCGGGTAACAAAACCAGCAGGAATACTTTGTTTTTCCTATCGTCAACATTGGTTTGAAAATGAGGATAGTGGGTGGAAAAAAGTGCATGAGGAAATGTTAGAAATAGGATTAATGAAACAGCTTTTATGTGAAGTTGATAATTATAGTATTGGTCGAAATCTTAGTGGGTTATATTTCGTTTGTCAGAAGTTGTGAAAATATTAGTTTGGGGATGGCGATCGCTTCGTTGAAAAAAAAATTATAGTTAAATGGTATGATTTGATAAAAATCAGTCAATGAAGAAAAAATCTCAAGAATTTAATGAACAACGTATCCTTTCTCATGGAAATCCAAATGAAACTTTTGAAAAAACCGTAGAAAGGGTTAAACAAAGAATTATTCACACGGGAGATAAACCCCATGTTACTGTTGCTAGACAATTAGAACTTCTTAATGAATTATCAGATTTTCCTTGAGGACAATTTTTATTACAAAATGGAGGTTCAAATGGCTATTGGACAGATTATGTAATGGAACATCAGTATCAGGGAAGAATTAGTGGTGTTGATACAAATGGTCGTACTTTAACAGAATTAGAAAAGTTTATTTTGGATAAAAATCCTCGTATTCTTGCCACCCAAGAAAGATACACCAATTTCAGTAAAATAATTCAGAATTATGTGCAAGAGAATATAGTTTTTGCTTCTTTACCTTGTGGGATAATGAGAGATTTGTTGAAGTTGGATTTTACAGGTGTAGACAATTTTCGTTTAGTGGGAATTGATATTGACTATGAAAGTTTAGAATTGGCAAAAAAATTAGCTCAAGAATATGGCTTATCAGAAAAAGTAGAATTCCATCAGGAAGATGCTTGGAAGTTGCCTTTTAAAGATGAATTTACACTATTGACTAGCAATGGTTTAAATATTTATGAACCAGATGATGAAAAAGTAACCGAATTATATCAACAGTTTTTCCAAGCATTAAAACCAGGAGGTATATTGGTAACTAGCTTTTTAAACCCATACTCAAATATTGACCCCAATTCAGAATGGGATATGAGCCAGATTAATTCACAAGATTTATTACTTTCAAAAATAGTATTTTTTGATATATTAGATGTTAAATTTACAGCCTTTAGGAGTTCATCAACGACAAAATTACAACTACAAACTGTTGGTTTTGACGACATAGAATTTATTTGGGATAATGCAAGAATATATCCTACAGTAACAGCGCATAAACCTAAATAAGCCCTGGAAAAGCTGTTTATTTTACAGATATTGAGCAGTTAATAAAATCAACAGTGTAATTTAATCGAAATAAGTCAATGAATCAACAATCTCAAGAATTTAATGAACAACGTATCCTCTCTCATGGAAATCAAAATGAAACTATTGAAGAAACCGTAGAAAGGGTTAAACAAAGAATTATTCAGACTGGAGATAAACCCCATGTTACTGTTGCCAGACAATTAGAACTTCTTAATGAATTAGCAGATTTTCCTTTAGGGCAATTTTTATTACAAAATCGTGGTTTAAATGGCTATTGGATAGATTATATGATGGAACATCAGTATAGAGTTGGTGGTATTAATGCACAAGATTGTACTTTAAAAGAATTAGAAAAGTTTATTTTGGAGAGAAATCCTCCTGTTCTTGCTACGCAACAAAGATATATCAATTTCGGTAAAATAATTCAGAATTATGTGCAAGAGAATATAGTTTTTGCTTCTTTACCTTGTGGGATAATGAGAGATTTGTTGAAGTTGGATTTTACAGGTGTAGAAAATTTTCGTTTAGTGGGAATTGACATTGACCCTGCAAGTTTAGAATTGGCAAAAAAATTAGCAGTAGAATATGGGTTATCACAAAAAGTAGAATTTCATCAGGAAGATGCTTGGAATCTGCCTTTTGAAGATGAATTTACACTATTAAATAGTCATGGTTTAAATGTTTATGAACCTGATGATAAAAAAGTCTCCGAATTATATCAACAGTTTTTCAAAGCATTAGTCCCAGGAGGTATATTAGTAACTAGCTTTACAACCAAATCTCCAGATATTGACCCTAATTATGAATGGAATATGAGTCAGATTAATTCAGAAGATTTACTGCTTTCAAAAATTATATTTTTTGATATATTAGATGTTAAATTTACAGCCTTTAGGAGTTCATCAACCACAAAATTACAACTACAAACTGTAGGCTTTGATGAAATAGAATTTATTTGGGATAATGCTAGAATGTTTCCCACAGTAACAGCGCGGAAACCGAAATAGGGTTTGCAGAAAAAGTTTTTTTAAGGAGTAGGGGAGCGGGGGAGTAGGTAGGGACCTTGCATAAGGGCGTCCGTACGGGAGTAATTTTTTTTGCTCAACTCTTACCCAAAATGCGCTCCTTTTTGATTTTTCGGGAACCGTGCATAAAGATATGAAAAATAGGTAATTTTTCAAGATATAAAAAGGCTAAAACCTTTATCTGTAAATGCTTTGATATTTAATCAGCAGAGCAATAATTAGGATGTGATAGAAGGTAAGCATTTCCTCCATAATCCTAATAGCTAAATTCTTACCACAGAAGTTTATTTTTTAACAAAAAAAATGAGCTGGTATTTAAACTTGAGAAATTAATTTTGTTCAACAAAACCTTCTACCTAAAAAATTTGTTTGCCTAACTAAAATCTCAATAGTTGAATTGATTTACAAAATGTTATAATCTACTAAGCAAAATAAGTAAATGGACAAAAAAATTGAGATTTAGCATCATTGACATGATGTAATTAATTCTGTCCGACTACTTATGGTATAGGAATCAAAGGATATCAAATTATGGCATACGATTACGATTTATTTGTAATAGGTGCAGGTTCAGGAGGGTTAGCATCTTCAAAAAGAGCAGCATCTTATGGAGCAAAAGTAGCGATCGCTGAAAATGATTTAGTTGGCGGTACTTGTGTTATTAGAGGATGTGTTCCGAAAAAACTAATGGTTTATGGTTCGAGATTTTCTCACTTATATAAAGATGCGGTGGGTTATGGTTGGAGTGAGGTAGAACCTAGTTTTGATTGGCATAAATTGAGAGATACTGTAAATACAGAAGTTCTACGTCTGAATAAATTACATATCAGTTTCCTAGAAAAAGCAGGGGTAGAGTTAATAGAGGGATATGCTAAATTTATTGACCCCCATACTGTAGAAGTAGGCGATAAGAAATTTACAGCGGATAAAATTTTAATTGCTGTTGGTGGTAAACCAGAAAAAATAAATATTCCTGGTATTGAACATTCTGTCACCTCCCGTGAAATGTTCCACCTCACAGAAAAACCAAAAAGAATGGCAGTTTGGGGAGGTGGTTATATCGGTGTCGAATTTGCTGGAATTTTAAATGGTTTAGGTACCGAAGTTACGCAAATTATTCGTCGAGACCTAATCTTACGAGGATTTGATGACGACATCCGTAGCAATATTCAGGAAGGAATGGCAAAACATGGGATTAACTTCCGCACCAATACCAATATAGAAAAAATTGAGAAAGTACCAGAAGGGTTAAAAGTTCACTTGACTGGAGAAAACGCTGAACCTTTAATAGTCGATACATTTCTCTGTGCAACTGGTCGGAAACCAAACTTAGCAGGTTTGAATCTAGAAAATGCTGGAGTCGAAACACTCAGAGGTGCAGTTGCTGTTACTAACAACTGTCGTACAACTCAACCAAATATTTACGCTGTGGGAGACTGTATAGATAAAGCAAATTTGACTCCAGTTGCTATTGCTCAAGGTCGCGCTTTTGCTGATACCGAATTTGGTAATATTCCCAGAGCAATTTCTCTAGAAAATATCCCCACTGCTATTTTCTCAGAACCGGAAGGAGGAACAGTAGGTCTGACAGAAACAGAAGCAAGAGAAAAATTTGGTGACTCTATCAAATGTTACCGCGCAAAATTCCGCCCAATGTTCCACAGTTTGACAGGTGCAGAAGATAAAGTAATGGTGAAATTGGTAGTTGAAGGTAATACTGATCAAGTTTTAGGAGTACACATGGTTGGTAAAGATGCTGGTGAAATTATTCAGGGTATGGCGATCGCTGTAAATATGGGCGCAACCAAAGCAGACTTTGACCGCACTATTGGTATTCACCCTTCTACTTCAGAAGAGTTTGTGACTTTACGTTAAAGAATTTAGAATTTAGTAGGAGTGATTTTCTGCGGAATTTTCCGCAAACACGAATTACCCTTACAAAAGTTAGAAATTAAATTCTTAGTTTAGGATAGTCTGCGCTTATGTTTTAACATTTTATTGTAGGGGTTTGGTCTCCAAACCCTGGCAAAAATTAGATTTGAAAACTAAACTCCTACAGTTTTTTTCAGGAATCATTATCTCATAGCTATAAAACTAGAAAAAATGTTGAACTGATAATTGATGAGATTTGAAAACTAAACTCCTACAGTTTTTTTCAGGAATCATTATCTCATAGCTATAAAACTAGAAAAAATGTTGAACTGATAACTGATAACTGATAACTGATATAGCAGTCGAAGTAAAGATTAGGAAGTTTCTAAATCCTGTTTGCGCAGCATGACCTAGGAAAATCCTTTGACAGTTTACTATTCCCTATTCCCTATTCCCTATTCCCTATTCCCTAGCGCGTAGCGCTATAACTGAAAAGGTTGATGCTCCAGACAAATTATTAAGAGGAAAAATTTTATGTCTCAGGTTTTGATTTCTGCTGTATTAGGATTATTGGTTATCCCTTTAAATATTAGTTCTGTTTTAGCAAATCCTAATTATAATAATGTCTCTGAAAAATTTAGCCAAACTATCCAAGTACAACGTCCAGGAAGAAATCAAAATAGGATATTTGAACAACTAAATCTGACCGATGAGCAAACTAAAAAAATTATTGGAATTCGTGAGGAAAATCAACAAGAAATCAGACAAAGTTTACAAAACTTGCGTAATGTTCAGGAAGAATTAAATACAATGATTACTGGAAAAGGAAATGATAATCAATTACGCAAAAAACATAGTGAAGTTTTACAGTTGAGACAAGAATTAGCAGAATTACAATTTAATACTCTTCTAAAAATTAGAGAAGTTTTGACTCCCCAACAATTACAACAGTGGTCTAAGTTAATGCAGCAACGTCGGGAATCTCTTCAATAATTGATAATTGATAATTGATAATTGATAATTACCTCTCCCTAAAAGGAAGAGGATTGAATAAAAGGAAAATTTTTTCTTGTTTTTCCTTGAAAGGAGACGCTTTAAACCTTAATTATTCGGTAATACTCGCTAGGTAGGGGAGTGTGGGGATTAGTTTGTAGTTTTGCTCTAGCCCATATAAAAATTAATCTAGACTTAGGACTAAAGCAATACTATGAGCTTTATTATAACTATTACAGCGGTTTTCATTTGGGTAGACCACAGTAGGGACGTTGCATGCAACGTCCCTATAGGGTTTTTGGTTATGGCGATGTGGTTTATCAATCTGAAAAGCGCTGTAACCAGACAAAATATTTTCTTGCCTAAGTTTTGAAATGGAGAGGAGCGATCGCGAAGCGGAACGGAGTTCTATCGCTATTTTCTCTCGTTTAATGGAGGTAAGTTTTTGACTATTTTGACTGTTTCTAAACTGACTCTGACTATCCTTTTTACTAAGTTTACTATATAACGGGAATCTTCTGACCAGTTATTGGGGTCGTTGACTATTCCACTATTTTTATCTTTGGTAATTTTATATCTTTCTATTACCCATTCTAAAGCTGATTTTCCATTAACTATATATTGGTAAGTTTCTAGGGGAATTTGTGATAAGGTGAGTTTACTGTTATAGATGATGATGGTTTTATCTATGCCGTTTTTGTTTTTACCAAATGTCATTTTTTCGACTCGATAATCTTCATCGTTTAAGAATAAGTCTTTTTTAAATTCTTCTAATTCATAAGGTTTTATGGTTTCATAGTTTAAGTGCCAATATGCTAATTCTTTTCCTGCTTTACTGAATTTCCAAAAGTCTTTGGTGTAGGGAATGCGGGGTAACATTTTTTTTAGGTCTGCTGCAAATCTTTGTTTATATTCTGGGGAGTGGAGAACTCCATAAGTGTAATAAAAGATGTCTTGTTTGGTGATGGTTTTGTCTTGATATTCTTTCTGGAAGTCTTTTAAGATAGTGTTGGGAATGTTTGATTTTTTGGTGTATGTTTCTGTGTTGGTTGTTGCAAATAGTTCGCCTAATTCGCTTTGTTTTTCGTAGGTATATAAGGGGAAACATTGACCAACAGAATGTAATTGTAAGTTAGGAATAACATTGACAATTAATGCAGAAAAATCTTTAATAGTTTCCCCTATACCAGTAAGATAAATTCCTAAGTTATCCAATTCTTGATTAGGAAATATTTTCGGCATTTGATATACTCTATGATTCAGATAATTATCAAAATATATCCATTGTTTACAAAATGGTCTGTACATACTTTGTAAAATAGAATTTTCTTTAAATTCTAGAAATTTTAATCTTTGCATCTGTTGTTTAAGACTACTCGACCAACTAATCTTTTTTGTATCTGTATCAATAAAGGATTCTAGCAACTTTTCCTTGTCTTTATTATTATTTACTTTTTGATCTTTTAAATAAGTATTAAACTGTTCGACTTGGGTATTATAAAAACAAATCATTCTAGTCATATTATCAATAATTGATTGCTGAGAGAAATTATAAACCCAAGTATCACGATTTGTTTTGACTCCATTTGAATACACATCAAAAATAGTTTTACTTGTTTTATCTTTCTTATCACCTAACGAAATAAAACCTTCAAAATCATCATTACGTTGATTAATCCAATCATAATTTTCATTCGGTGTTATTCCTTGCCATTTGATAGTTGAAATATCACCAAAGTTTTTAATGATATTTAATTTATCTTCCCGACTTAAATAATCACCAATATCATAATAAAATAATTTACTTTCCTGTTTTTTATCGGGATTTTTGATTAATAAAGTAATAGCAATAGTAGCACGACTACCTGAGCCAAAAATTTTACCTCCTTCTTTTCTTGATTGTTCTCCAGAAGTCCTTTGATTACCTCTTAAATTAAAACAATAAATACTCGTAAACTCATCTACTAAACATTTTCTCAAACCATCCATTGCATTATTATCAATGAATGAACCATTAGTCACAAAACAAACTATACCTTTGTCTTTTATTCTATCAGTTGCCCATCTAAAACTACGAATATAAGAATCATAAAGACTCTTTTTATTAGTAGCACTAGAATATTTAGCATAAGTATCAGTAATTCTTTCATCTAACCTTTCATACTTAAGATTTTTATTCCCATCATTCTCACTTTTTTGACCACTAGAATAAGGAGGATTACCAATAATAACAGTAATCTCCTTTTTCTTTTGCTCAATCACCCGTTGATTATTTTCAGGAAAGACACTTTCGATAATTTCTGGAAATTCATAACCTTCATTTTCAAACATTTGAAAAGTATCAGTCAAAACAATTCCATTAAAACGTTGATAAATTCCTAAATCATTAGAAAAGTTGTCATTGCAAGGGGGATTTTTATCCGTCAACTCTCCTGATACAAACGACCCTCCCCCCGAAGCAATCTCACCATCATTAGAAATTGCTTCAGCTAAATTATCATTATCAGTATTATTAGAAAAGTTGTCATTGCGAATAGTTTTTCTATCCGTCAACTCTTCTGATAAAAACGACCCTCCCCCCGAAACAATCTCACCATCATTAGAAATTACTTCAGCTAAATTATCATTATCAGTAGTATTAGAAAAGTTGTCATTGTGAGGGAAATTTTTATCCGTCAACTCTTCTGATAAAAACGACCCTCCCCCCGAAACAATCTCACCATC
>NZ_JBNHEQ010000172.1:0-9826 GCF_050016015.1 Dapis hubbardiae BLCC-M172 | reverse complement strand
CATCATTAGAAATTACTTCAGCTAAATTATCATTATCAGTAGTATTAGAAAAGTTCTCATTCCCAGGAGTTTTTCTATCCGTAAACTCACCTGATAAAAACGACCCTCCCCCCGAAGCAATCTCACCATAATTAGAAATTGCTTCAGCTAAATTATCATTATCAATATTAATATTATCCTCTTGTTTATTCCGCCTCGCAATGACAGATTCTGAAAAAGATTGACTTAAAAAATGATAAGTTTCCTCAATATTAATCGCTGCAATATAATAAGCTAATAAAACAATCTCATTCGCGTGTAACTCATAACCAAACTTCCGTGGTAAATCTTCCTTTTTAATCAACCCACTTTGCAACAACCTCACAATAAAAGTACCCGTACCAGTAAACGGATCTAAAATATGTACACCCTCATCAGTTAACCCCAAACCAAACTCTTTTTTCAAAGCAAAATCAGCACTTTTAATAATAAAATCAACCACCTCCACCGGAGTATAAACAATACCTAATCTTTCTGCCAAACGAGGAAAAGCAGTACGGAAAAATTTATCATATAACTCAGTAATTACCTTCTGTTTACCCTCCGCATTATCAATAGCACTAGCACGTTCCCTCACACTGTCATAAAACTTTTCTAAACCCCTAACCTCCTTCTCCAAATATTCACCTTCCAATACATCCAACATTTTTTGCATTGTCTGAGAAACCGGATTAAACTTAGTAAACTCATACCCTTCAAACAAAGCATCAAAAACAGGTTTAGTAATTAAATGTTGAGACAACATTTCAATCGCTTCATCCTCAGTTACATTAGGATTAATATTTTGATGTAACCCTCCTAAAAAATCATCAAAAACCTGTTTTATAGATGAATTTCCATTCGCCCCTACTAATAAACCCTTAATTCTAGAAATATGATTTTCAGCAATTTTCGCCACATCTTTTGCCCAATCTTCCCAATAACGACGATTACCACATTTAACAACAATCTTTGCATAAATAGCATCTCGCCATTCCTCCACAGAAAAATTTAAGTTTAATTCCAATTGTTGATACGAACCATCTACATTTTTACCCCCATAATTATCCTTTTCCTTACCACCAACTCCCACAATACTAACTTGTTCAGGACGTCTTTTATTCAAATCAATTTTATTAACAGTATTATTAAACCGATCATCATGTGCCCGTAAAGCCTGTAAAACTTGCCAAATAACCTTATATTTTTGATTATCTTTCAATGCCACATCAGGAGAAATATCTGCCGGAATACCCACAGGCAAAATAATATAACCATACTGTTTCCCCTCAGCTTTCCGCATCACCCTCCCCACAGACTGAACCACATCCACCACAGAATTTCGAGGAGTAAGAAACATCACCGCATCCAACGCTGGAACATCAACCCCTTCAGATAAACACCGCGCATTAGACAAAATTCGACAGATATTTTCTTGAGTATTAGTGTCAGCTTTTAACCATTCTAATTTGCCATTTCTTGCCAAAGAATTTTGTGTACCATCAACATGATCTAATTCACATTGTAAAAATTCCTCATCATCAGGATTTAACTGTTGATATTGCTGAATAATATCACCAAATAATTTCACAATTTTCTGTGAATCTTTAATACTACGAGAAAAAGCAACCGCCCGTTTCATCGGATAATTATCTTCTATTTCCTCCCCAGTTACATCCTTAAGTAAACGTTTTGATAAACCATTCCAACAGCCAACAATTTTTACCGCATCATCCAAATTTTACTCATTATTTGTATCAGCCAACTGTTGTTGAAAAGTAGCACTAACAAACTTTTCATCAACCGCCAAAACCATCACCTTATAATCAGTCAATAAACCAGTGCTAACCGCTTCACCAAAACCTAAACGATGAAATTCTTGACCGTAAATATCTGCATCATCCATCGAACATAAAAAAGCATCATTTTCCGTTGCTTGCTTCTTAGTATCATCGCTATAAATTTTAGGAGTTGCTGTCATGTAAAGTCGTTTTTTAGCCTTAATAAAATCTTGATTATGAAACTTCACAAAATAAGATTAATCAGTTCCAGCAACAGTTACTCCCGTAGTTCTATGTGCCTCATCACAGATAATTAAATCCAATTCTGGCAAACCAACTTTTTGAGCTTCAGATATTGCTTGAATAGATTGATAAGTCGAAAAAATAATAGTTAATAACCCCCCTAAATCCTCCTTTGAAAGGGAAAATTTTAATCCCCCTAAATCCTCCTTTGAAAGGGGGAGTTTAAATTCATCCCCATTTTTCAAAGGAACTTTTTCTGCCTCTTCCTTCCCATTTTTCAAAGGAACTTTTTCTGTCTCTTCCTTCCCATTTTTTAAAGACACTTTTTCTGCCTCTTCCTTCCCATTTTTCAAAGGAACTTTTTCTCTTTCTTTCTCCCCCTTTTTCAAAGACAGTTTTTCTGCTTCTTTTTTCCCTTTTTTCAAAGACAGTTTTTCTCTTTCTTCCTCCCCTCTTTCAAAGGGTAGTTTGTGGGGATTAAAACTATAATAAGATTCAACAATATCTTGAGCATTAGTTGTAGGAGGAAAAGCCAAATCATTAACAGTAATATCAGCACGATCATCAGTTTGAGACTTCCTCTTACTTTTCCCCACATTAGTATCAGAACAAACCGCAATACTATGAAAATCAATCTCACTTTCTGCAGTCCATTCCCTTAAAGTTTGAGAAAGTAAAGAAATAGAAGGAACCAAAAATAAAATCAGATTATTCTCTTTAGGAAACCGTTCAGCAATTTTCAAAGAAGTAAAAGTTTTACCAGTACCACAAGCCATAATTAACTTCCCTCTATCCGCAGTTTCAAAACCAGTAATAACCTTTTCAATAGCTATTTCTTGATGTGGTCTGATTTGTTTTTTAGGTTTAAGCTCTAAATAATCAGGATTATTGAGATTATATTTATCCCAATCAATAGAACTATTTGCTAAATCATAAATAGTAACCCGAACAACAGGAATTTGTTGATTTTTTAAAGCAGCCTCCGCATTTTTACTCCACTTATTAGTAGTAGAAATAATCATCCGTTTTTTTAATAAATTCGTTCCTGAAGCGGTAAAAAACGAATCTATATCTGACTTTTCTAAAGTACGTTCTAAATCATAACATTTACATTGAATCGCACAATAATCCCCAGTATCCCGTACTAATCCTACCAAATCAATACCAGTATCAGGCATATTTCCCCGTTTCGGAAAATCCATCCATAACCAAACTTCGCTAAAATACTGTTGATAAGTAGTATCCTTTTTGAGATAATTTAACATTAATCTTTCAAATCTTTCCCCTAATTCACGCTCAGAACGGGAAATTTTTCTATACTGCTCTAATATTTCAAATATTGAGGAGTTAGACTTGGAATTACTCATATCTACACCAGTGCAGCTTTTGATTCTAAACCCTACCATTTTAATCTTCTTTCCTGGAGCAAAGCCGATATTTAGCAAACTTTTTAAGATTTGCGATAAAATTGTTTTATAAACAAAAAATACAGATTAATCTCTAGTCCCATTTTTAACAAAGAGACATCTTTGCTAATAACTGAGAACTGATTTATCTAAAGCCTACCTAATTTTTATGTTCAATTTGACTTAAAAAAATGCTGAATAATTACACTTATATTTATTTACATGGATTTGCATCTAGCCCCAGGTCTAACAAAGCAATATATTTGCGCGATCGCTTCGCTGAAGTTAACATTAACCTCAATGTTGTTGACTTAAATCAAGATAATTTTTTTAACCTAACTCTTAGTAGACAAATACATCAAATTGAGTCAGTAATTAAAAATAAATCTACACCAATAATATTAATTGGTTCTAGCTTTGGTGGTTTAACATCTACTTTTTTAGCAGAAAGAAACCGAAATATAAAAGCAATAGTTTTACTAGCACCAGCATTTAATTTTTTATCTCATTTGCGCAAAAGTTTGGGAGAAAAAAAATTACAAAAATGGCAGGAAAGAGGCAATTACTGGATATACCATTATGGAGAAAAAAATTACTCCCTATTGAGCTACAATTTTATAATAGATTTGATGAAATATCAGAAAAAAAAATTACAACGTAATTTACCAACTTTAATTTTTCATGGTGTACATGATGGTACAATTCCTATTCAAGCTAGCCGAGAATTTGCGACTAAACGTCCTTGGGTAGAATTAATAGAACTTGATAGTGACCATACTTTAGGGAATGTTCTGGAAACAGTTTGGGAAGAAATTAATCAATTTTTTCAGTAACACCAATTTCCAAGCATTAATGCTCTACTTCGGTAAGCATTAAGCCAAGATATATTATCTCTTTTAAAGCTACTCCCTACTCCCTACTCCCTATAATAATTAAGATAAGCTTATAAATGCTCTGAGAATCAAACAATAGTAACTATTATAAAAAGAATATATCAGTAATGAAATAATAGAGAACTATGCAAACTTTAGCTGTTGATATTGGTGGCAGTGGGATTAAAGTAATAGCCTTAAATGAATTAGGAGAAGCAACCACAGAACGTAGTCGTGTAGAAACACCAAACCCGGCAAAACCAGCACCAATATTAACAGAAATTGTATCTTTAGCAGCAAAACAAGGAGAATTTGACAGAGTATCCGTAGGTTTTCCTGGCGTAGTTATGGGTGGCATTATTAAAACAGCAGTAAATTTAGATTCTAACTGGGTAGAGTTTGATTTGGCAAAAGTTCTATCAGAAAGGTTAGGAAAACCCGTGCGAGTTGCGAATGATGCTGATATTCAGGGATTAGGAACAATTCAAGGTAAAGGAGTAGAATTGGTACTAACCTTGGGTACTGGTTTTGGTTCAGCATTATTCGTAGAAGGGAAATTAGTACCGAATTTGGAAATGGGTCATCATCCATTTCGCAAAGGTGAAACTTATGAGGAACAACTAGGAAGAGCAGCATTAGATGACGCTGGTAAAAAAAAGTGGAATGAACGGTTAGGAAAGGCGATCGCTACTCTAGAAAATCTATTTAATTGTGATTATATTTATCTAGGTGGAGGGAATACCAAAAAAATTACATTTGATTTACCATCAAATGTCAAAATAGTGCCGAATGTGAATGGTTTATTAGGTGGTATTGCTTTGTGGCGAGATTAATTAGGGTTTGCTGAAAAAGTCTTTTTTCGGGAGTAGGAGAGCGGGGGAGTAGGGGAGTAGGAGAGTAATTTTTTTGCCCAACTATCCGCCAAAAATGCTAACTTTTTGAGCATGAACCCCTGAGAACCAGGTACTTTTTAAATCCCTAAAAAGCCTCATAAAATCTTTATCGGTAAATGCTTTGAAATTTAATCATCAGAGCAATAATTATAGTATAAAAAACATTTATAAATCTAAGATTTATCATTTCTGACTGTTACTATAGTCAGTAACAAAAATTTAGTAGAGTAGGTAATGAATGAATAGTAACCTCTATCTTTAAACGTAAGCATTCAGCTATTAGCTCTTTAATGAATCAAGCAATTATTCCTTTAATTTATAGCACATTTTCAAGCCATAAATTGAAATACAAAAACAACTATTTTAAGTTGTCAACCCCATATAATAATTGTGTTGTGGGAAATGTAGACTTGTTTCAGAAGCTAATAGCTGTTTAGCTAGGGCACAACGCGCGTTAACGCGGAGCGACATGGAAAGCGGAGCATTCCCTATACGAAAAAGCGCAGCTCTGACCCAGGAGGCTAGCTGACTGCTGTTTGCGGAGCATTCCGTCAGGAAATGCTTACCTTTAAACCTACCCCTACTCTACATATTAATATTATTGTTCTTAGTCAACTAGCAAAAAATAAAGCTTTAAATCTAGGCTGACTAATTACCTATTTATACCAAAATATTACAACATTAAATTGGGATAATTATCATCCCAAGTTAAATATTTATTTATCTTTAATTATTCATGCAACGAATGGAGAGACTTATCAAGTTCCATTCTTTGTTTAGCTTGATTTAAAAAGTAACCACTCATCATTGCAGAAGCAAGAAGTTGACCAAGGTTTTCTTTGCTAGTTGTTATTGCCATAGAAAAATGTTCCGGTGGTAAATGTCCCAACATTCCTCTTAAATTTTGTTCCATAATTTGAGCTACTTCTGGATCTGGTTTAGAAAGTTGAGCGACAGTTTCTGGATTCATAGATTGAACATATTGCCATAGTAAATTACTACTATTTGATTGGTCGCCAAAAGGTTCAGAAGGATTACCGGAAAGATTATTCATAATATTTACCTCGGATAAGTAGAGTTATTTAACATTAGTTATATATTAACAAGATATTTTCTAGCTACTCCAGTCAGTGCAACCGAACTTTCAGAGACGGACTTTTCGACAAACTGTTATAAGGAAATTTCTAATTTTACTTTGTACTAAAGATATAAAAAAGTTGGTACTCCCTTGATAATTTTGACTTCTTGTGGAAGTACGGAATAGTTAAATAATTAATAATTAATAATTACCTTTCCTTAAAATGGATAGGATTGACCAAAATGATTTTTTTCTTCTCTTGCTTGATTGAATATGGCGCACTTCGGAGTGGCTCTGTAATACCATTTATCAAAAACCTTGCTATATTTGATTAGGTGGGGAAGTGTGGGGAGTGTGGGAGGTGGGGGGAAGGGACGTTGCATAAGGGCGTCCGTACAAAGAAGAATAATGAACATTAAATGACTAATAATTAGGTAATAATTTATTTTAGCTGTGTTAATTACTTGATAACTGAAGTGTCACTCAAGTATAGCATTAATGCATGGGAATTGGTATAAGAACGACAAACCTCGTCATCCCATCCTACGGACAGGTTCACTGACCGCTTTTTCTACTTAAAAGGAGACCCTTGAGACCCTAATTATTCGGTCATAGGAAAAAACCCAAATTTGCTACTTTTAAAGGAACAGTATTTTCTCATCTACTTGATTTTTTTCAGAAAATTATTACTTGTACACTGCTACGAAAAAGTAAAGTTGAATCTGCTGTAAATACTGAAATTGAGTCAGCTATTACTTTTGACTTTTGACTTTTGACTTTTGACTTCCCCATAGCACTGTAGACTGGGTATGTAGAGATGGAAAAAATCCCATGAAAAAATCATCTAAAGCTAAAGGTCGCCTGGTGTGGAATCATTCAACCCATATCGACGGGTTAATCCCAATTTTAGAGAAACTAACCCAACACCAGGGTATTGAAACTGTTACTCCGGGAGTTATCAGTAGGTCTAGAAGTCACATTCCCCAGATGAAGCTCAAAGTATCAGTACCTATTAGGGGTGGTTTTAAACTTATTGCTAGACAAGGAAAAACAGTACAAGAAGTATTTATGTTAACCAGTTTAGCTCAAGAAGATTTAGAAGAGGCGATCGCTCAAGTCTTAGCTAAATAAATATACTTCCTGTCCTATTTTTCGTAGATGTATTTGGAAAAGCTTATTCATAAAAGCCTGCACTTTCCCAACATAAGTGTAGGCTTTTATATTTTTTCTGACAACTGCTATACCTTGGAGGATTAAATTTTGACCTATATCTTAATTCAACTTCCCTAATTTCACTTTTAAACCATCACGAGGATGAGGTGTAGGTACTGCAACTAAACTTAAGTCTTGTTTTGGTAAAAGTTCCCATTTATAATTCCGCAACAACATTACTGCAAAAATTTTCATCTCTAAGCGAGCAAACTCTTTACCCAAACATTCCCGCATTCCACCACCAAAGGGAATATAACCAAATACTTTTTGTTTATCTACAGAATTTTCTGGTGCAAAACGTTCAGGGTCAAAATTTTTATAGTCTGGGTAGAGAGTCTCATCTTGATGAGTCTTACCAATTTGATACTGAACTAACCAACCTTTAGGGGTTTTTAGACACGACGCATTTTCAAGTGATACAGGCTTTTTTGCAGCGCTAATCTATCACAAATCTATTGTTAGACCTATTTTTGTTGTGTGTGGCATTAAAAAATAGCTTTTTTGCAAGAGTTGGTTTTTCTATCAAACTTCTACATACTTGATTTAAACAAAAAAAGTTGTCTAGAGTGTCTAGAGTTAGAAAGTAATTAACCAAAAGTATTGATATATATATATATTAGCTATTATTATTTTGTCTAGACTTGCGTCTAGAGTTTGTCTAGAATAGACACAATCTGTCTAGAGTTTTTTTTGAGAAGTAAAAAGCTACTACCTAGATATAGTTTTGGCCATTAGTCAGTTTTTAGTTTTTGCAAACTGAGATAGAGTTGACTTGAAAAAGATTGAGGCCAGTCAGAGAAATCTAACTAGCCTCATTTTTTGGTTGGATTGTGAAAGATTTTTCGCAGTTCAATTTAAGGAAAAGATTTACTTTGCTTTCGTGGAAGGTTTAAACCTTCAATGGCGACCTAACTACACCTAAACAGACCTGGATTGCCAAAAATACCAACCTAATCACCTAGTTTTAATGGCGGTCTAAAAAAAAGGGCTATTACCATCTAGTGGAAAGGGTTTCGGACTCCTCCACCTTATCTGTTTTATGTATATAAATAGGGGGAGGTGTCTCTTACTGAATACGTTGCTCTATCTGAGTTTGGGGATTCCCATCTCTTAAAGCTAGCTTTTGGTATGAGCGATCGCTCCTACTCAGTTTCTACCAACTCCAATTCATCACGGTAAAAAGCTTTCTCTTCACCATCAAAGCTGACTTTGACTTGATTACCTGGTAGTTCTGTTACTAGCTCCCCTACCTTGCCCTTATATGTTTTGTGGTGCTTTCTTGGTTTGACTACTTTGACTTGCTTAGGGACGTGGTGGCCGTTAGTTTCAGGTTGAAGGATGTTAACTAGATAGTTCAACTTTTCCATCAACTCATCTAACCTGTCTAGTTTGCCTAGTTTCTCTGACCTGTCTAAATCCAAAACCTCTACATCCAATATTTCTCCTGTGGCCTCCCAGTAAGCTACATCTTTTTCCATAAATAAGGTCAGTCGCTTTGACATAGATGTACCTGCTACGGCCACAAGCTGCTTGAATTTATTTCTTAGTTCTCTATCTTCTTCTCCTAGAAAAATCCTTACTGAAGGAGAATTAGGACCTATAGTCATCCTGCCACACTACTTGTATATATTGTCATTCTTACTTCCATACTTGCACAAACTTGTTCAATATGTCACTTAACCTGTCAGTAGTGCTAGTTGAACTGTAGATTGTACTAATTGTTTCTAGATTGTGTTGCTTGTGTTGTAACTTGTGCTATAATGAACCCATAAGCAAAAGAGAGAAAGTAGGAGACGAGGCCAGTGAGCCATCTAAGCACCGCAGCAAGTACCTCGACCGACTTATAAAGCAGTCCATCAAGTATTTTTCTTGTTTAGCTGTAGCGAAGTTTAGGATGCAACCCTGATGTAGCCGTACTTTTGGCAGTAAACCATGCAGGCTCTCTCGCAACTTCCCCCTACAGTCCCCAAGAAAACTTATAAAAACAGTTCATCTAAGCCCAAAACCTTAGAAAAACTATCACATTAACACTGTGAAAATCCCAACCAAAAACCTAGCCTGGTACGAAAAAATAGACCTAACAAACAAGCTAATAGCTGGTCTAATTCCTGAAGGATATGACGGATATGAAGGTGATGGACAAGTGCCAGAAATACTCTGGTTAACCGATAACCTACTAAACCTAACACCAGAGCAAAGGATAAAAACAGCAATCAAATTGCTAAAACAAATCCAAAAATCTCACTTTACTAAACTGACTAAATCAGTTTAATTTTTACCCTTAGCAGTTTACCTGGTAATCGTAAATCCAGTGAAACTAGAT
>NZ_JBNHEQ010000171.1:4351-6356 GCF_050016015.1 Dapis hubbardiae BLCC-M172 | reverse complement strand
TGAAGAATGCTTATCAAAAAATGACAGGGCTTTAATTAATGGCGGTGAAGGTCAAAATAATCGCAATAATGCCGGGGCAAAACTAGCTAGAGGTCTGATAGGGGCTGCAAAGAGTCTAGACCATCTAGGATATTCTTCAAGCGACCCCCGTCAACTGTTTGATGATTATTGCAGTCGCTGCACCCCACCACTAGACATTAAAGAAGCTAACCGGATATGGAGGTCGGCAGAGAAGAGTAACCCTACTTCCACATTGACAGATGATGCCTTAGAAAACTGCATCAAAAAGTGGCGCGAAAAAAGAGAGTCTAAAAATAAGTCGGCTTCAAACTCATCCAAAGTTGCAATAAGTAACAATATCGTAGAATTTCCAGCACAACAGTCACAGCAGTGGGAGCTAACCAAAGTAGAAGATAAACTGTCCTTATTAGCAGGAGACCGACCAACAAAAACAACACTAACTAAAGAATTAAAAAAGTTATCTCAAAAAAGTGGTTGGACTGTTAAAGACCTAAGATCTTACTATCAAGAAATCTTAGAAGAACGAGATAAAGCAGCAGAACTAGAAGATGACATAGTAGAGTTTGGAGAAATACTTAGCTCTAACGAGCCTTTACCTTGTGAAGCCATTTTGCCAAAAGAACTACGCCCCATACTGAAGTTTGCAGAAAATCTGGGAGTCAACCCTGAACCTGCCTTAGTTGCCCTAGAAGCTACAGCAGCAAGTCTGATACACCCAGAAACAAGAATAATTGGCAGAAAATGTTCAGACTTTGAAGAAGTACCCACAACTTTTTCAGCCATCGTTGGAGAACCGGGGTCAAAGAAATCTCCTATCATCAATGCAATCGCCTCAAAACCTCTAGGAGTAATGGAAAAAGAGGCTACAGAACAATACAACGCTGAACTAGCAGAATATGAAAAGGAACTGGCAGAATGGGAAAGTGCAGACAAACAAGATAGAGGCGACAAACCTACACCACCAAAGAGAAGACAGTATTTTACTGGAGACTATACTCCGGAAGCTCTCAGAGAAATTGCACAAGACAACCCCAAAATCCTGAGACTGTTTGATGAGCTAGCCAGGGAGGCTAACAGCCGTGGTAGGTACACAAGTGGTAAAGGTGGTGAAGCTCAACAACTATTAGAAAGTTACAACGGTTATCTACCACCAATGAACAGAAAAGGTAAGCATTATCCAAGTTTGTCGGCTAATCAGTCCCTGCTAGGAGGTATTCAGCCAGATGTTTTATCTAATATAATGTCATCTGCTGACCCAACTGGAGAATTTGCTCGGTACAATATAGCGACCCTGAACAAAAAACCTCATTTCTGGAATGGAGATAGCGAGGTTTCAATAAATATCAATCCTTTACTTGTAGGTATCTACGAGAAAATAGATGAGCTGCCATCTTTTAAATTCAACCTTACTCCTGAAGCTTATGCACTATTTGAAAAATATCATAACAAGGCCGAAACCAAAGCAAATGAAGAAACTAAACCCGCTCTAATTTACCAGTACAGCAAAGCAGACGGCAAAATACTCAGGTGGGCGTTGTTGTACCACATCTTAGAAGCCGTAGCAAACGGTCAAACTCCCAGCCAGACTATTGGCAAGAGACCGTTGCAGATTGCTGCTCATAGGATGAGGTATCAGATAAATCAAGTTAGAGCAACTCTAGCTAGGATGGAGAATAATGAACCCAGTAAACTGTTAAAAATCTACAACCTAGCTTTAAGGAAAAATGAAGAAATAACTGCCGGAAGGGTAAAGAAAGTCGGGCACGTTAAGGAGATTGATGAGGCGATCGAACATTTCAGAAAATTAGAAGCCATGGGTTACGGTAAGGTAGTCAAAACGAAACAAACTCACAAATTTGAAGCATTTCCAGAGCGGAAAACGGCAAAGGTGGCAGTAGGTGGCAGTAAGGTGGCAGTAAGTTCTGTCAACTCTTCAAATGGCCTAGAGCCAAGCATTTCACTCACTCCAGGCAATAAAGGTGGC
>NZ_JBNHEQ010000171.1:0-4251 GCF_050016015.1 Dapis hubbardiae BLCC-M172 | reverse complement strand
GCAAAGGATACATCTAAAAGGTGGCAAGATGGCAGTACACCATCCTCTGATTCTGGAGATACTAATCAAGTTGATATAAACCAGGTAAATATAAAGGTGGCAGTAAGGTGGCAGTAAATTCTGTCAGCTCTTCAAATGGCCTAGAGCCAAGCATTTCACTCACTCCAGGCAATAAAGGTGGCAGTAAGGTGGCAGTAGACTCAAACCCTACTACAGCAAAGGATACATCTAAAAGGTGGCAAGATGGCAGTACACCATCCTCTGATTCTGAAGACTTAAGCAGACTCAATCCAGGAGATAAGGCTTGTTACAAAAACATTCAGTTTACAGTCAAGCAAAATCTCCCAGATGAACAAACATTAATCTCTGACAGTGGGGCAACATACTCATACAGCCAGTGTCGCTTGCCTGAGTTTCCCTCCTTCAAAATAGGAGAGAAAATCCTATATAACGGCGAGAATGCTACCTACTGTGGACACACTGACAAAAACTGGCAGATACTTATAATGTCGCAAGGCTTTATGGCAAGAACTGAGGTTGATATCGACCAATGCACAAAGTTCAACGAATAATTAATCAAAGGACGGTAAAATTACATCCTCTGTTATATGTAGATAATGCTTTGAAATTACCTCGATGCTATTACCCACAGAATCAGCTAATAACTGTAAAGCACTTAAAAACTCTTTCTTGGGATATTTTTCAGCAATCATATTTGCAGCAAGACTGATGTAGGTATGTCGCATCGCATAAGGTTTCAAGTATTGTTTTATTTTTCCTTCTTTTGCTAAATTTAAAACAATATCGGGGTGTTTCTCTGGGTCTGACTTCCCCCGCGACCCCCAACGATTAGATAAGTTTGAATGTTTAATGGGTCGTCCTTTTGAAGAGAAGACAAAAGCAGTTTTTCTACTCCCCTCCAACTTAATCAATAAATTATTTAACCTGCTATTTTGTCTTAAATCAAACCTCCTAATTTTGTTAGTTTTCGTCCCCTTAATTCTTCTAGTCACCATACTAAGAGAGTGTTCAAACTTGATAGTTTTAAACACCTGCACATTATCCCAAGTCAGAGCATAAGCTTCACCCGGCCTACACCCTGTTAAAAATAAAAATTCAATCAATGGCGCATAATCAACGGACTTAGGATGTTCATAAAAAGCTTTTATAATTGTCTCCATATCTTCCCTGGAAAAAGCTTGCCTATCCTCTTCATCAGTTATTGTTGATGTTTTTGACTTCGTTTTTATCGGGTTGGTGTAGTAGTTAAAAGGATTAAATCCTATCTCACCATTACCAACCTTAAAACTCACAGCTTGCTTAAGTTGACTAAAGCATTGTTTAGCATTTTCACGGTCTAATTGGCTCTGCAAATAGCTGACTATTTTTGTAGCAGTCTCTTGATTAATAGGCAGCTCCAAAAAAGGTTTTAAAAGATTTGTATATCTACCATATCTAACAATAAATGTACTTCTTTCAATCTGTGGTTCTTTAATTTTTAACCAATCATCCCAAGTATTACCAACAGTCACTACTGAAGAACTGCTTAGAACAAAAGTTTTACCAGCGCTGCTAACTTTAGGTTTTAACAAATCAAAATACTTTTTCAAAGTTGGGTCAAAAGCCATGTGAGGGTTACTTAAATCCTGATTTATTATTTCTACAACTTCAACTACCTTCACCTTATTCTGTGGAGTAGCCTCTAAACCTGTGTAGTTATATCGTTTTACTTCATGCCCTTGAGCTTTTAATTCCCTGACTAATTTCAACGGCAAAGATATTCTTAAACGCCCTCTATCGTCGTCAAAATTAGCAACCCCCCTCTTTCTAGCATTCATCTAGCAATAGACCTCTTTTTTTTAGCATTTATTGGTCTATTTTAACGATAAATATAGGTTAGACAGTAAAAACAAAACAATATCAGATTTTGGCACACCTAAATTTAATAATTGTTGAGCAATTCCTTGCTCAGTAAAATCTTGCTGAATCCATATTTTGCCATCCTTAATATCAACATGAATAGAACAACCATAATCCTGTTTTTCCTTTTGCCAACGTAAAGAAATTAAGAGGTAATGATTTCTTTCCGAATCCAAAATCAGTTGTGTTTCATATTGTGAATCTTGAGTATGATATTGATAGTTTTCTTTCACTATTTTTCTGACAATTTCTGAATAATTTAATTCTTCCATAAAACAATTACCTCCCAAGTACCGTTAACCCGTAGGGACGTTCCATGGAACCTCCCTACGAAATGTATTTTATATCTCAACTAAATAACAAAAATCTCCGTAATAACGGCTTCATCTAACACTAATTGTACCGTAAATTCTTCCCCTAATTCTCCTTCAAATTGACATTGAATAATCCTATCTTCACTTCTAGCTGTAACTTCTTTAAAAACTTCATTTTCACTTAAAACAATCAACTTAAAATTAGGAGGAAGATAAACATCATCCCCAGTCGGATAAACCTGTAAAGTTATTTCCACTTCAGAATAATCATCATTTTTTCGTACTAAATTTACCAGTAAAACTACAGCATGACTTAATAGATCGGCTCGTAAATCAATAAGTTTTGCATTTTTAATTCGGATAGTTCTAACTAATTCTAATTGTGAAGGAGTCAATAATTCATTTGCTGCTTGCCATCCAGTAGTTAAAATATTATCAAACCATTGAGTTAAATTCACCCGACTAGGTATGATTTATACATCTATAATTGGAACACCTAACCTGTCTGAAAGTAAACCTTGTTGATGCAAAGATTCTACTTGCTCGCAAGCAGATTGAGAACCTTTAAAAACCAAAATTATACTACCCATTTTAATTTCCACTACCCTAATATAAGGACATCCTGTTATCGCTCTAACTTTGTTCTCAATTTCTAACAATTGTTTTGCTGAAACATCATCAGGTATTCTAATTAATAGACTTGTTTCTTTTTCAAAATTAGGAGGTTGAGGCTTTTTTTTATATTTAGATTTAAACAAATAAATCATTATATTTTTAGGATTACCAATTTCTCGTTCCAGCAACTTTTGTAAGCAAAAATGAATCCCTTTTTTCTTTTTATCATTACTTAGTTTAGTTCTGAGAGAATCAACTGATGCAATATCTTCTAATTCAGAAACCATATCTGGAAGTTGTTTTGCAACTAATGCCATTAATAAATACTGCTTGTGAAATTTGCTTAAGCCTTCCCCCATTCGCGACCATTCTTTTTTAATTTTTTCTAGGTCAACAATTAAATTATTAACATTCCAATCAGCTTGAGCTTCAGCATAGAACTTATAATTAACTAAATCTTGAAGACACTTAGGATTACTTGCATCTTGATTCATCAAATTTACCTCGCAACGTTTTTTTATAATAGTTATAATTTTACCATTGTTATTAATAATGACCGTTAGTCAGGAATAATTTGTATTATCAATTCGCCTTGTAGAGTATTAATTGTGAGGCAAAAAAAAGTTTTCTTGAGCTTCACTAGCAAAATCTAATTTAGTTATTGAAAAAATCATCCAGGCGATCGCTTACTACTGATCGCCCATACCAACAAAAAACAGGAGAATATTGATATATGTCTGCATCTGAAATTGTTATGCACCGGATGTTTGCTGAAGCTGTTGCCCACTATCACCCCTTCGCTGAATATCTCGGCTATCAAGAGGCAGCAGATGGATTTATTGTCTATTATGAAGGGACGAATGGTCAACAATATATGGCAATAGATACAGAAGGAAACGTCCTTGGAGATACGACTATGGGAACAACGAGAACAGTGGAAGTTTTAGCGGTAGGAGCTGCAATTCTTGATGCTATGTTTGGAGGTTCTTCTTCCTAGTTTTCTTCATCAAGATATTGGTTAAATGGCAAAGTCTTTACAACTTTGCCTACATTTTGGCATAACACCTCATAATTATATACTCACCATTTATCTAGGCACTAAATCATAAACGTAGTAGACCGACACATATTCAATGGTGCGTTAGATGTGGGGTGTGGGGAGGGTGGGAAGTGTGGGGAGGGTGGGGAGAAAAAGACACCTAGAAACAAAAAATCTATTGCACAGTTTTAGCTGTGTCAGTCTAGTAGTAGACCGACACATATTCAATGGTGCGTTACGACGGATTGCTGAATCTCTTTCATAGTCTTAATTTAAGCCTTCTAACGCACCCTACTGGACCGACACAACTAAAACTGTGCATTAGGGAGTAGGGGAGTAGGGGAGTAGGGGAGTAGGGGAGTA
>NZ_JBNHEQ010000170.1:0-5095 GCF_050016015.1 Dapis hubbardiae BLCC-M172 | reverse complement strand
CTCCCCTACTCCCCTACTCTCAATCTATTTGCTATAAAATCAAGCCCACTGAAAAACAGTCAGCAAAAATTGATTATTGGCGCTTAGTTACTCAGGAGGCATTGGAATTACGCTAATGGTCAAAGACTAGACTGGTTAAATAGAACCAGGTGTCAATTAGACCGATGCTCAATAGTGTCATGTCCTATCGGCGAGATTCAAGAGCTACCTGATTATTATTTTCAACAATCAGCACTTAAACAAACAAAAATTCTCTTTCCAGAATACAAAGAAATCTCCATACGAAGTTCAACAAATTAACTTACAAAGGTTGGATCAAGCCTGGAAACGCTGGTTAGTTCCTGACAAAACAGGCAAGAGATTTGCTAGACCAAGATTTAAGAAGGCTGGCAAATTAAGATCATTGTGCTTTAGTAGAGTTAATCATCCGCTCATCAGCAGTTAAATTTAATGGTAAGCAAATTATTATTAGCAGGTTTGGCGCTATTCCAGTAATAGTTCATAGACCTATCCCCGAAGGTTTTACTATTAAAACTGCAACTATAACTAAAAAAGCTGATGGTTATTATGTAAGTGTAGGGGCGAATGGCAATTCGCCCCTACAGAAGACAAGTCAATTCCTAGTCTAATTCCTACAGATAATATCAAAACTGCTGTAGGTATTGATGTAGCTTTGAAAGAGTTTTTAACTACTAATACTGGAGAAACTGTTTCTGTTCCCAACTTCTATAGAAAAGCACAATCTAATTTAGCTAGAAAACAAGGTCAAGCAGACAGAAAGGAAATTGGTTCTAATAACTGGAAAAAGGCACAGAATAGAATAGCTAAGTTGCATCAACACATTGCCAGGCAAAGAGAAGATTTTCACTACAAAAATGCTCATAAATTGGTTAAAGAATATGATTTAATTGCTGTGGAAAACCTGAATATTAAAGGTTTAGCTAGAAATAGCAAATTATCAGAATCAATTTATGATGTAGCTTGGGGTGCTTTTATTGAAAAGTTGAATGCAGTAGCGGTTAAACGCGGTGTTCATGTAAGTAGGGGCGGATGGCCATTCGCCCGTACATCCTCACAATACATCACATGCATTGTAGTAATTCTGGTCAAAAAGTACCTAAAACTTTGTCAGTTAGAACTAATTTTTGTCCTAAATGTAAAACGGTTTTAGATAGAGATGAGAATGCAGCAAAGAACATATTAAATAAAGCATTAAGCGAGGTGGGTATCATCTGGCCTGCTTGTGGAGGCTTAGATGTTGGTCAGCCTGAGAAGCAAGAAACTTTTGAAACTTGGGTTCAATTATCTCTGTTTTAGAAGCTCCTGTTATAATCTTTGATTTAACGGGAGAGACTTCACGAAAAATGGTATAACTTGATATAGCACCCCAAAACAATCAAGTAATTTATATGGATTTTGAACGACCATTAGGCTCAGTAATTCAAGGTTCTCTCAGTCAAGGATTAGAAGTACGACTCCACCCAGACGTATTGGTAGAGGATATGCGCGTTGGCAAATTTTTAGTTGTACAAGGAGTACGCGCCCACTTTTTCTGTATGCTAACCGATGTTTTATTAGGAACATCCAGCGAACGAATAATGATTAACCCCCCCCTACCTACAGATGATTTTTTGCAATCTGTTTTAGCTGGAGGTAGCACCTACGGAACTATCGAACTTGCCCCAATGTTAATGTTAGTTCTTGCTCCCGAAACATCACCAGTTTCTTTCAACTTCAACGAAAAAAATGACAATCAAAAAAAATCTCAATCCATAGAAAATTTAGCATCCTTTGAAGCTCAAACCAGTGCCGAAATTAAATTAATGCCAGTCAAAACTATTCCTAGTCATTTTTCCCAAGTTTATGAAGCAAGTGTGAGAGATTTTAGTTTAGTTTTTGGCAGGGAAGACGATACGAGTCGCCGGAATTTTGCTGTGGGTAAACCTATTGATATGGATGTACCTGTTTGTTTAGATTTAGATAGATTTGTAGAACGGAGTAATGGAATTTTTGGTAAGTCGGGAACTGGTAAATCTTTTTTGACTCGTCTTCTTTTATCTGGCATTATTCGGAAGGGTGCTGCCGTAAATTTAATCTTTGATATGCACTCTGAATATGGTTGGGAAGCTATGGCGGAGGGGAAACAAGTTAATACTGTAAAAGGTTTACGACAATTATTTCCTGATCGAGTGGAACTGTGGACTCTAGACCCAGAATCTACTAAACGTAGAGGGGTACGCGATGCACGAGAATTGTATTTGAGCTATAACCAAATAGAGGTTGAAGATATTGGGTTGGTGCAACGGGAGTTAAATTTGTCTGAGGCAAGTATTGATAGTGCAAATATTCTCAGAAGTGAATTTGGTAAATCTTGGATTACTCAATTATTGGCAATGACTAATGAAGATATCCAAATATTTTGTGATGAAAAGAGAGGTCACAAAGGTTCGATTATGTCGTTGCAAAGGAAGTTGTTACGACTGGATAATCTGAAATATATGCAGACAAAAAATACTAACAATTATATAGAGGAAATTTTAGAATCTTTAGACGCAGGTAAGCACGTTATTATTGAATTTGGTTCCCAGTCAAATATGCTTTCCTATATGTTGGCTGCTAATATGATTACTCGCCGAATTCATAATAGTTATGTGCGGAAAGCAGATAAATTTTTAAGTTCTAAAAATCCTAATGATCGTCCTCAACAATTAGTCATAACTATTGAGGAAGCTCACCGTTTTCTCGACCCTGCTATAGTACGTTCAACTATTTTTGGTACTATCGCTAGGGAAATGCGGAAATATTTTGTGACTCTATTAGTTGTAGACCAGAGACCTTCCGGAATAGATGCAGAAGTTATGTCTCAAATAGGTACGAGAATTACAGCTCTTTTGAATGATGATAAAGATATTGATTCTATTTTTACCGGAGTTTCTGGGGGTCATAGTTTGCGGTCTGTTTTGGCAAAGTTGGATTCTAAACAGCAAGCGTTGGTATTAGGTCATGCGGTACCGATGCCTGTGGTAATTCAGACTCGTGCTTACGACCAGACCTTCTATCAGGAAATTGGAGATATCGATTGGCGGTATGTTTCTGATAATGAATTGTTTGAAGCAGCTCAGGTAGCTTTGGATGATATTGGGTTTTAGTTTGGGAGTTAGTAGTGAATATTTTAGTTGTTGAACTAATACCAATTTGAAAAAAGAATCTTACAAGAAGAACATTTTTGTTATTACTGGCTGGTCAAAATTTTATCCTTTACTAACCATTACTATGTAAGGTATATGCTAACTCAGTAATTGTTACTCGCGGGCATTTATATCTGAGGATCTCTAAAGAGTTAAGATATGAAAAGATTCCTGCTGTTGTTGATAGAGCTTCTGCCAATTTTTTTATTCAAAAATTACTCGCTGGTTCTTCTATAATCAAACTTAACTAGGGCTTGCTGAAAAAGTCTTTTTTCACGAGTAGGGGAGCGGGGAAGCGGGGAAGTAGGGGAAGTAGGGGAGTAGGGGAGTAGGGGAGTAGTAATTTTTTTTCCCAACTCAGCAGCGAAAATACTAACATGCATGAGCATTAAGAGCTGAAACAGGTGTACTTTTTTCCGACCTAAAAAGGCTAAAACCTTTATCTGTAGATACTTTTAGATTTAATCAGCAAGCCCTAACTAGAAAACTTCAATACAAGAAGATGAGAAACTTTTGCCTTATCGATTGAGGTACAAAATTTTATCACTTTAGTAAATCAGGAAGAGATGTTAGTCTTCAAATGTGCTGTCAATAAGAGGAGACTTAAAAAATTAGTAAAGATAAAAATTTTCTACCTTAATACTGTGACAATTTCCCACAACCAAACAGCACAAATTAACTGAAGTTATCGTCAGTCAAGCTTTTCTCGCAAATAAATATTCTTTTTTAATGATTTACTGCCTATAGAAATAAACTATATAAAAATTTGTCTGCTAGTTTGTCTGGCAGGGTCTGGTGAAAATTCAGTATGTATAAATTCTACAGAATTATAAGTATTAATCCACAAATGAGCGCCACAAGGTGCGGGATTGTAAGGTTCATAGACGATTTGGCAAGGACCTGGAATATATAACTCATAACCATAATCGTTGCGCTTGCCTTCCTTAACAGAAAGCACTGGTTCCAGTTGTTCAGGAGGTTTACCGAAATTACCTTTAATCTTGTGTTGATTAACATGAATCATTTTAGGTTCGGTGGGTTTTTCTTTGTTCCAGATACCTTTCGGACCACGCCGAGCCGGAATTATTACAGGCATTCCATTTTCAGAGACTGGTATTTCCCAAAATCTACCATTTTTCTCAGCATCTTTGACTCTTCCTTGAGCCAGTAAAACTAATAAACGTTGACGGGAGATACCTAATAAAAAAGATGCTTCTCTAGTACGCATGATTTTTTCCTCAACTATTGGACAATAGTAAGTGTATAATAAAAAGGTAACTTTTTCAAAGTTACCTCAAAATAAATGTATAGTCATTTCAAATAAGAATGAAAAACTTTTGTAGCTGAAACCCTTTCGCGGGAAGAAACTCTCGTCTCAATCTAAACTGAAATGACCATAAATGAAATTATTGATTTGATGAATCTAGATGATTTAGAGGCTACCCAAATTGGCTAAACCAAGAATCACACCAGCACCTAAAATATGACCGAAGCTTGTAGTTGCCAAAACACCAGCTACTCCAAAACCACCGAAAAAGTTGGAAGCAGGCATTGCCGGACCCACACTAGGATATTTTACTGTTAACTTGCCGAAGGCGATCGCTACGATATTGCAGATAATCATTATTAGGGCAATTTTAGGACTCCAGGCAAAAGTATTGGGGCCAAGTGTTAATAAAATTGAGTAAAGCATTTTTTCTTCTCCTATATATGTAAATTAAAAATGTCAATGGCATCTTTATATCAGAAAATTTTTCTTTTTTTTGTTCTGGTGAGACTTAGCAATAATTCTTTACAATTTCAGGGTTAGATTTATCTCGAAAAATGAAGAATGATTAATCTATATTACGACTAACGGGACTTTAGTGAAAAAATAGTAAAAAAAAGGGTATAATATATATCTGATA
>NZ_JBNHEQ010000169.1:0-35402 GCF_050016015.1 Dapis hubbardiae BLCC-M172 | reverse complement strand
TCAGATATATATTATACCCTTTTTTTTACTATTTTTTCACTAAAGTCCCGATATAGCAAAATTTTTGAAAAATGGTATCAGGAGTCATAATAAATGGGCTTTATCTATTATTTTGTATCTTGAATCATCTTTTTTTCAAATATAATTTCCCGATCAAATATTTTAATCCTGCTTATTATTCGTAACATTCTTGTGTAAAAAAAGTATAATACAATTTCTTTAAAACTTCTGTACATTTTCTTAAGTAGTCGAGTAGAGAAGTGGTAAAAATATGAATAATTAATACTCTCCTGGGGTGCTAATTATCAAAAAAGTTCCATGTGCCTGTATTAACTACTTAATAATTATTGCTGTAGCAATCCTAAATAGGTCGCGGTTCATTAATTGATAATTGATAATTGATAATTGATAATTACCTCTCCCTTTTAGGGAGAGGATTGACGAATAAGGAAAAGATTTATTTCTCTTGTTCGATTAGATATGGCGTTTGCTAGCGCAAAGCTCCGCTTTATATGTCGCGCAGCGTTAACGTTTTTTCCCCTTGAAAGGGGAGGCTTCAAGGCGTGAATGATCTAATTATTTAATTGTTTAATTATTAATTATTTCGGTAATCAAAAAGTAGATAAAAAACTTAAAACTCCCGCCTGTTCCCTCTTCCCAGTTATATCATATGCCCCCTCCGGGGGAGCTACGAATTGCTGATAATCACTTATAATAAAGTTTTTGTTAGTAGTATAGCTCTCAGCCTTAACTGTAGATAGTGCTGAGAGCTATACTACGAGCTTTTTATATAATAACTATTTAACCGAACATAATATTAAGTGTTCCCTAAAAGCGGTAAGGTTTTTATACACAAATAAAATAGGATTGCTATATAATATAGAAACAATTTGGTATCTTTGCAAAGGTGTAGGTTTTTGGCACAGGAGTCAAGAGTCATAAAATTGAATTGAGAAGTCAGGAAATTGAGAAATATAATAGAGAAAAAAGGTAAAAAAAGGTAAAAAAAGGCCATTATATTCACCATCTCGCGTTTTCCCCTACTGCCCATCTATAATTTTATACTAAATCCGGTTTATAGGGTATCCTTTTGAGGAGACGGGGAGATGGTTAGAGATAATTTTGAAAAAGGTAAGGTATGATAACTCGATTTGGTATTAAATAGATCCTAAATGGATTCTATAGCATTTCCCAAGAAGCGTGAAGTACAGTTATCTTTTTATCTTTTCATTACTCCCTATTCCCTATTCCCAGTTAAGTGTTCCCTGTTCCCTCAAAGCTAGAATTTTGTACCTCAACATTATGAGAACTGCTATATAAATTAGTATTATATCTTGACGACATACCCTAATTCCAAAGTAGTTGAAGTAATTTTAAACGATAGTTTTATTTTTGATAATTATTATAATACCAACCTAGACAAAATGTTTAACAAACTTTCTCTAAAAACTGTCCTTATTGTCCCCTTTATTCTGCAAATAGTGACTGCTGTTGGATTAGTAGGATATTTTTCTTTTACCAATGGACGCCAATCAGTTGATACTTTGGCGAATAAGTTAACTAAAGAAATTAGCATTCGTATTCAGCAACACGTTTTAGATTATCTAGATAAATCTCATCAAGTCCTAAGAATAACCAATGATGCTATTACCAGTGGGAATTTTGATGTTTATGACTTTAGGGCAATGCAACTCTACTTTTGGCAAATTGTCAAGCAAGAGAAGTGGAAAAGTGAGCTTTTCTTTGGTAATGAACAGGGAGAATTTATTAACGTTGACATTAATCCTGACAATGGAGATATTATCTTCAGAATTCGGACTACAGAGACTCAACCACTGCGTAAAATATATCAGTTAGATGAGAGTGGCGAAATAGGCAAACTATTAAGAGTTAAAGAGTACGATCCGCGTATTCGTCCCTGGTATCAAGCAGCAAAAAAACGGGATACACCTACATGGAGTCCTATTTATTCAGCCTTTTCTGGTTCTAACACATCTTTAGACATAGCTGCAGTTAAACCTGTTTTTGATTCTGACGGTGATTTAATCGGAGTTTTAGGTAATGAAAATAGCTTAACGCAGATGACAGAATTCCTTAGCGACTTAATGATTAGTCCTAATGGCAAAAGTTTTATCATGGAGCGATCTGGAAATTTAATTGCTAGTTCCCAAATTCTCGAACCTTTTGTGATTAGTGAAGTTGATGGAAAGAGAAAAATAGAACGCTTACACGCTCTTGACAGTGGTAATAGTATGGTAAGCGTGACTGCAACCCACCTAGAAGAAACATTTGGTAGTTTAGAAAAAGTAGATAGCAGCAAACAACTCAATTTCCCTATTAATGGAAAGTGGTACTATGCAAGTGTTATGCCAGTTGCAGACGGACGGGGTATTGATTGGTTAGTAGTAGTTGTTGTTCCTGAAGATGACTTCATGACAAAAATAGATGCCAATACCAGAACTACTATTTTATTGAGTGTTACTGCTCTGACTGTAGCTATATTAGTAGGGATAGTTACTACTCACTGGATTACCCAACCAATTTTACAACTTAATACTGCGGCTAAAGAAATTGCGGAAGGTAAGTGGGAAAATAAACTTGATATTCACCGTGGCGATGAAGTAGGAGAACTTGCTCAGTCCTTTGATCGCATGGCGCTCCAGCTCAAAAATTCCTTTGGCACCCTAGAAGCAAAAAACGAAGAACTAAAAAAATTAGATCGCCTCAAAGACGAATTTTTAGCCAACACTTCCCATGAACTACGCACTCCACTTAATGGTATTATTGGTATTGGTGAATTTCTGATAGATGGTTGTACAGGTAAGTTGAATCCTGTAACTACTTCTAACGTAACTATGATGGTTTCTAGTGCTCGTCGTCTTTCCAATCTTGTTAACGATATTCTTGACTTTTCTAAAATTACACATAACACACTAGAATTACAAACTAAAGCTGTTGATGTCCGTGGAGTAGTAGAAACAGTAGTTACTTTAAATCAAATTTTGGTCAGCAAAAATAAAAATCTGCAATTAGTAGATGCTATTCCCACTAATTTACCTCCTGTTTGTGCTGATGAAAACCGTCTACAACAAATTCTCTACAACTTAATTGGTAATGCTATTAAATTTACTGAGTCCGGTAAAGTCGAAATCTGTGCAGTAGTAATTACCAATAATTCTGTACATTCTCCTGGTGTACTTTCGGTCTCAGAAGACTCCAGTCAAAGTCAAGAGCAATCTCAAGAAGTAAAAATTATTGTCTGTGATACTGGTATTGGTATTCCGACTGATAAGCTAGAAAGTATTTTTGAATCCTTTGAACAAGGAGAAGGTTCTACAGCAAGGAAATATGGCGGTACAGGTTTAGGGTTAGCAGTCACCAAACAATTAGTCGAACTCCACGGCGGTCAAATTTGGGTAGAGTCAGAGATTGGTGTCGGTTCTCGTTTTAGTTTTACCCTACCCATTTCTCAACAACCTGTAGCAGATACCCCTAGTCTTACTACTCCTACAGTTAATAGTGTTCGCTATCTGATTGATCAAGTAGACACACCTCCAGAAAGCGAACCGATAGAAAGTAATTTAGCTGAGGGTAATTTTCACATTTTAGTTGTTGATGATGAACTGATAAATATTCAAGTTTTGCGTAATCATCTCCAAGCTAACAACTACAAAGTTACTGAAGCATTAAATGGAAAAGAAGCTTTAGCTGCTTTGGAGGAGCAAGATAATTTTGATCTGATTTTGCTAGATGTAATGATGCCAAATATGTCTGGCTATGAAGTTTGCGCTAAAATTAGAGAAAAATATCCTCCCCAAAGTTTGCCTATTTTAATGTTAACTGCTAAAAATCAGGTGGCTGATTTGGTAATGGGTTTCCAATTTGGTGCTAATGATTATTTAACTAAACCTTTTGCTAAAGATGAATTATTAACTAGAATTAAAACTCATATTCAATTATCAAAAATTACTAACTCCTACGAGCGTTTTGTACCCCACGAATATGTGAAATTACTTTCAAAAGAAAATATTCTAGATGTTAATTTAGGGGATAGAGTTAGTAAAAAAATGGCAATTTTCTTTTCTGATATTCGCTCTTTTACAACTATATCCGAGCAGATGACTTCTCAAGAAACTTTTGCTTATGTCAATAGTTATCTAGAACAAGTTTGTCCAGAAATCCGCGATCGCAACGGTTTGATTATTAAATTTATGGGAGATGGGATTATGGCAGTATTCCCAGATGGCGTTGATGATGCAGTCCAAGCAGCTATTGCTCAACTCAAGAAATTACAGGAATATAATCAGGTTCTACGAAGTACAGGTTGGATGCCGATGAAAATTGGAATTGGTATTCATTGGGGTCACATGATGGTAGGTATAGTTGGGGAGGAAACTCGGATGTCTGGAGATGCACTTTCTGATAATGTGAACTTGACGGCTCGTTTGGAAGGTTTGACTAAGTTTTATGGTGTTTCTTTATTAATTTCTGAGTCAGCTTTTAACTGTTTAAAAAATCCCCAAAAATATCAAATTCGGTTTTTAGATCGGGCATCTGTTAAAGGTAGAGATGAACCGATTAATGTTTATGAAGTGCTGGATGGTGAAATTGATTATGTACGAGAATTCAAATTAAAAACTGAGGCAGATTTTGCATTAGGTTTAGAGTGTTATCGTTTAGGAGATTTAGTTTCTGCTAAAGATTATTTTGAGAAAGTTAAAGATGTGAATTCTTCAGATAAAACAGCTCAACTTTATTTGGAAAGAATTGATGAGTTGATGGTAAGTGGTGTACCTAAAAATTGGGAAGGGGTTTGGGCATTTACTCAGAAGTAAGGAATAATTAATAATGGATAATGAATAGCAAGTGATTGAATAGCATAATAGACCTAGGCGTGAAAAAGATATATATTTTTTGGAGGAGTAGGGAACACTTAACTGGCAACGCTTAACTGGCAAGATATTTTTATGAAAAAGGCATGAAAAAGGATTTTTTATGGTTGATTTTTCTTTCTTGAGCATATCTAACTCAAAGGTTTATTTATTTTCCGGAGATGTCTAATATATAGAACCCCTGAAGGTATCTTTGTAAAGGAGTCAGTCATCAGGAGTCAACCCACCCCTAACCCCTCCGGTGGAGGGGAAGTCAGGAGGAAAGAGAATTTATCAAGATTTACACGCTAATATGAAGATGAAAGTTTTGTTATAGCGCTACTTGAATCGGGAATAGGGAACAGGGAACAGGGAACAGCAGACTATCAAACTGTTTCAGGGTTTAGAAATGTCCTAACCTTTGCTTCGACTGCTATATACCGAACCCGAGCGGATTTGATATAAGTACATAATAAAGATATATTCGATAAGAACACAGGAAATCAATTATCCTACATACATCATCAATTATTCTCCTCCCAAGAGAGGTTAGGAGTGGGTTTCCTACTCCCTACTCCCTACTCCCTACTCCCTATTTTCTGTAGATGTCTAATAGATCCCTTCAGGGGTTCTATAAAATTTATTAGTAATATTTTTTTTAGCAGATGTAAATTATCAAACAAAGATAGTTGCTTTCCTATAGATTTTCTCTAACTAACAAAATCTTCCATCAATTCATATCCTTTCCTTTTGTTAAAATAAGAAATGGTATAATTTATGACTTCTGGCTCCTAAAAAAAACTGCGCAAAATGCTTAACAAACTTCCCCTAAAAACTGTGCTTATTGTCCCCTTTATTCTGCAAATTGTAACTGCTGTGGGATTAGTAGGATATTTTTCTTTTACTAATGGACGTCAATCTGTTGAGACTTTGGCGAGTAAGTTAACTTTGGAAATTAGTATTCGTATTCAGCAACACGTTTTAGATTATATAAATAAACCTCATCAAATGCTCAGAATAATTAGCGATCCTATTACCAGTGGCAACCTTGATCCCTACGACTTTGCTGCAATGCGACTCTACTTTTGGCAAATTATCGAACAGAAGAAGTGGAAAACCAATCTTTTTTTTGGTAATGAACAGGGGGAATATATGAGCGTTAAAATTGATCCTCAGAATGAAGAAGATATTGTCTTTAAAATTCGGACTACAGCTACCCAACCATTGCGTGAAGTTTATTTGTTAGAGGAGGATGGCGAGATAGGCAAATTCTTAAAAGTTAGAGAATACGATCCGCGTATTCGCTCCTGGTATCAAGCAGCAAAAAAAATGGGTAAACCTACATCAAGCCCTATTTATTCTGCCTTTGCTGGTTATGGGTTTCCAATTTGGTGCTAATGATTATTTGACTAAACCTTTTGCTAAAGATGAATTATTAACTCGGATTAAAACCCATATTCAATTATCAAAAATTACTAATTCTTATGAACGTTTTGTTCCCCACGAATATGTAAGATTACTCGCTAAAGAAAGTATTATTAATGTCAATTTAGGAGACAGAGTAAGTAAAGAAATGGCAATTTTCTTTTCTGATATTCGTTCTTTTACAACCATATCTCAAAAGATGACTTCTCAAGAAACTTTTGCTTTTGTGAATGGTTATTTAGAACAGGTTTGTCCAGAAATTCGCGATCGCAACGGTTTAATTATTAAGTTTATGGGAGATGGCATTATGGCAGTATTCCCGGATGGCGCTGATGATGCAGTCCAAGCAGCTATTGCTCAAATCCAGAAATTACAAGAACATAATCAGAACCTAAAAACAGAAGATTTTCCCCCAATAAAAATTGGTATAGGTATTCATTGGGGTCATATGATGGTTGGTATAGTTGGAGAGAAAGGTCGAATGTCTGGAGATGCACTTTCTGATAATGTGAATTTGACGGCTCGTTTGGAAGGTTTGACTAAGTTTTATGGTGTTTCTTTATTAATTTCTGAGTCAGCTTTTAACTGTTTAAAAAATCCCCAAAAATATCAAATTCGGTTTTTAGATCGGGCATCTGTTAAAGGTAGAGATGAACCGATTAATGTTTATGAAGTGCTGGATGGTGAAATTGATTATGTACGAGAATTCAAATTAAAAACTGAGGCAGATTTTGCATTAGGTTTAGAGTGTTATCGTTTAGGAGATTTAGTTTCTGCTAAAGATTATTTTGAGAAAGTTAAAGAGATTAATTCTTCAGATAAAACAGCTCAACTTTATCTGGAAAGAATTGATGAGTTGATGGTAACTGGTGTACCGCAAAATTGGGATGGGGTTTGGGCATTTACTCAGAAGTAAGGAATAATTAATAATGGATAAAAGAGAATTAATAGCAAATGATTCACAAATGATTCAATAGCATAAATATAAAAATTACTAAGAAAGTAACGTAGACTTATTGGGGGCGATCGCTCAACTCTGGAGCATCTTCTGTGATTTCCTGTTAATACAGCGTTATAGCTGCGTAACATAATATTTTCTTGATTATTTTCCATAACTAAATTCTACACATATAGAACCCATGTAAGGATCGAGAACTATTTCACCTTGATTTGTAGTAGCTAAAATTATTCTAGCCACTAAATCTTCTGGAAATTGACATGGATGTATAGTTTGCTCTTCGTGATTATGTTTAACATTTCTAAATAACCAAATATCTCCAGGATTTTTACCATCAGGATTACAGGAAAACTCACCTTTTTTATTACCTTTATAATGTTTTTTATTCTGATATTTTTGAGGAACTCGAATAGCATCTAAATTAAATGTATAAGTATCGGATTTGGTAAACCAGAGAATTGTTTCGTGGCGACAAGAAAATTTTTTCCGAGCGTGGAGACCATGTTGTCTAGCCCAAATAATTCTATTTCTAGGAATTAAGCCGCAGGATTCTAGGATGGTAAAAAAAGCGTATATCTAGAGGTATTAAAATTCCTTTATCTGAAAAAGCGCCTACTTGCCAAAATAGAGAACCTGTATTTTTGAGAATTCTAGTGCATTCTTGCAGAATAATAGTTTGTTCTTCGAGATAAATTTCTAAGGCTTTTCTCGCTTCATATTCTTTTCCTAAATTGTAGGGAGGTGATGAAACTACTAAGTCAACAGATTCATCGGGAAGACTTTTTAGTAAGTTAATGCAGTCTGTTAAAAGAATTTGATTTAGTGGTAGGGTATTTTGCTTGTTTGTCACTATTCTAGAATTGTAGTTGTTTCCTTCAAATTTTATTTTAACTAAGTAGATTAGTTTAATTATTTATTTATGATTAAAATGAAATAAGTTATGTTATAATAACATAATATTATTTTTTCAATTAATTATAGAATGCAACAATTATCTCTACCCCTAAATATACCAAATACCCAACCAAATACAAATTCGCAATTTCGAGCAATGCTAACAGCTTTAAATATAAAAAATTATCCTGGGTGGCCTGATGAATTTGGTATATCAATTCATAATTGGTTCACAAAAAATTCCTATTCTCCTATTAAAACTCTAAGTTTATTTACAGGTGGTGGTGGACTAGATATTGGCTTCCATGATTGCGGTTTTAACATAGTTTAAATGGTGGAATTAGAAGCAAAATATATTAAAACTTTAGAAGTAAATTCTCAGCCAGAAAAATACTTAGAAAACAGTGAACCTGTCTGCATAAATATTCAAGAATATTTTCCCTCTCCAGAATTAGAAATAGACTTTATTATTGGGGGTCCGCCATGTCAAACATTTTCAGCAGCAGGTAGAAGAGCATCTGGTGTTTCTGGAACAAATGATAGTAGAGGAACGTTATTTTCAGAATATGTTCGCATCTTAAAAAAACTACAACCAAAAGGATTTTTGTTTGAAAATGTTTATGGAATTATTGGTGCTGAAAATGGCAAAGCATGGCAAACAATTAAAACAGCATTTCAAGAAGCAGGCTATACAATTTACTATCGCATACTTGATGCAGCCGATTATGGTGTACCACAACATCGAGAGCGGCTATTTATTGTGGGATTAAAAAAAGGAAATTATTTATTTCCTGCTCCAACTCATGGACCTGATTCTGTTAATCAAGAACCTTTTTATACAGCATTAGCAGCAATAAAAGATATTAATGTTTCAGAAAAAGAATTAGGAATTAAAGGTAAATATGGGCATCTGTTAAATGATATACCACCTGGATTAAATTATAGTTTTTACACGGAGAAAATGGGTCACCCTGAGCCGATTTTTAGTTGGCGTTCTAAGTTTTCTGACTTCCTTTATAAAGCCGATCCAGAAATGCCAGTTAGAACTATTAAGGCACAAGGAGGACAATATACAGGACCTTTGAGTTGGGAAAATCGACGGTTTTCAATAGCAGAATTAAAACGACTTCAAACATTTCCTGATGTTTATGAAATTATTGGTAATCGTTCAGTTTGTATAGAACAAATAGGTAATTCTGTACCACCACAATTAGGAAGGATTTTAGCATTGAGTATTTTGGAGCAAGTTATGGGAGTTAAGTTACCATTTTCCATGCAATATTTATCTCCAACTCAACAATTAGGATTTAGACAACGAAAGCGTCAGTTGACAAAAAGATATGCAAAAAAAGCTCAGGAAGCGATCGCTAAATTACCTACTCAATCTCTAGAGAAATTACAAGCTGTATCTTCACCAATAAATAGTCATGTAAATCAAAAAAATATAGAAAAGTTTTTGTCTACAGATTTTGGTTGGTATGATTTGCCAAAAAACAATTCTGTAAAAATTTATATGAGTTATGATTTGCGGAAAAGTTATTGGTTAATAGATGGAGGTATTAGTCAGTTGGAAGAGAAAAAAAGTTTATATTCTATAGATATAATACCTGTCGCAAATTCTCAATATTGGGTTTTAAATACAGAGAGAGTAAAGTTAATTGCTCGCGATTGGAATTTGGAAGTATTTACAGGATTATGGAAAGCTTTTGAAGAAAAGTTGAGGCAAATAACGGGTAAAGCAGATTTAGTTCAATTATCTGGATATTATCAGTATCAACCAAAGATTAAAATGACAATGAATTTTTCTATGGAGTTAAAGACTAACTCTATTTGGCGAATAGTTGAATTTATTGTTAGAGGTTTAGGAGTAAAAACTCAACTATCTGCTCAAGAATTAGCATTTTTATGGGGAGTAAATGTTGAGGATATTTTTGACTATCTTCAATGTTTACGAAAAATTGGTTATGAAGTTAGGAATCACAATACAAATCCTCAAATTATTCCAGGAGAATATTTAATTCCCTACAGTTTTCCTACTTTAACACCTAAAAGTGTGCAATTAAGAAAAAATTTAGGAGAATGTACAGCATTATGAAATGATTAGTGAAAAAAACTGTAGGGGTTTGGTCTCCAAACCCTGGTCTCTAAAGCAAAGCGCAAATAGGATTTAGAAATAAAACCCCTACAGTAAAATGTTACTACCTAATTGAGGATTGCTATAATGAGTGATTTATATTTAAGAGTCTTTAAAGATAAAAGTGAACTGGTACAAAGGGATGGCAAAGAACAGGTTTTTTTAGAAGATAAAATGAGCGATGAAGCTAGAATCAGATATCAGAAACTAACCCAGGAACTGGCAAATAATTACTTAGAAAAACAAATTATTGCTTGTCGCGATCGCAATGTTATGAGTGATATATTTCAACTCGAACAAAGTCAAATAAATACTTTGAATAAACTTGTTAATTCAGTTACCAGTGAGGTTGGTAGAGCATTAGTTGGTTTAACAATTTTACAGTTGTGTATAAAAAGTATTGAACCAAAACAAAGTATTAGACTACATAAAAGCAGTACAAACAGAAATGCTTTTTCATGGCAAGAAGGAATACCAATGCGTTCTTTAGATAAACAATATATTACTCCTATTTTGCGCAAATACGAATTATTAAAACTAAATGCAGATGGATTTATGATGACGCGCAGTTTAGCAGAAAATTATCCTTCTATGCTAAACTAAAAATTATCCAATATAAAGATATTATAATTTATCTAAAATCTAAAAACCCCAACGTTGTACTTATGACTGAACCTTTAGTTACTACTGCTGAACCTTTAGTTACTACTACACAAGCTGCTTTTTTACTCAATATTTCTACCGGTCGATTGCGGGAATTACTGAATCAAGGTCGTGTTAGAGATGCTGAAAAAGTCGGAAGACTTTGGATGATTCGCCTTAATTCTAGGGGAATGCCAGAAATTAAACCAGGTCGTCGTGGTCCCGAAGGTACTTGGAACAAGAATCGACGCTCCGCCAATACTTTTGTTCATGTTCTACGAAAGACTATTGACTATAACCGAGACAATGGAACTGCTTATCCTGCAGTTGCGGTGAAAGTTGGAGATAAAAAGGATTATTGCCACGCCTTGAAAATAAAAGGACCTTGCCAAATCGTTTATCAACCTCATGATCCCAATAGGAGTCAAGCCGGGGGAGCACGTCTGTGGATAGAAGTAGAACCACAACATACAGTAGAGCGAGTATATTTCAGTGATGGAGATTACGGTCCGCCACCAGAGGTGAGTGAGCAGAGAGCGACAGTTAAAAAGAAAAAGTCAAAACAAAAAAAGTCAAAACAAAAAAAGTCAAAAATCAAAGGAAAAAAGAAATAACAGAGTCATTTAGATAAATAGTTAGCTGGGAAAAGAGAATTTACGAGCAGTAGATGTCTTCTGTTCTGTTTTATGATGTCTCTAAATAAATCGAATTATCTTGAGTAACTAATTCTACGCATATTTATATCATGTTCGGTTGAATACTTATAAATAATTACCAAGGAATCAGGAGTCAGTCCTCAGCAGTCAGAATTGTTGGGGAAAGGAGTCAGGAGAAAAGTAGAAGTGTAATATCTTTTCTCTACTCTCAGAGCTGAAATTTTATTTATAACTGATTATACGAACATGATATTAGTGGTAGAAAGGTTTAAAGGATTATCATTAGGATGTGCTTTAAACCACCAAGCTTAAATGAAAAAAAAATTGAATAACCTGATATTTTTGCTATTTAATTAAGGAAAAAATCTACATTTAGAAAGGCATCGGATCATCAAGATCATCAATCACTTTTTTACCCATCGCTTTTTCTATTTTCTGAATCAAAGCTTCTTTTCTGTGAGCGAAAAATTTATCAAAATCATCATTCCAAAGATGTGAAGGTTCAATATTATGAGAGCGTAAAATTTCCTCCATCTGGTTTTTACCCATTTTACCTTCTTTCATTATTACTTTGAGGTACTCACTAGGAGATTTACCGCCTATTTTACGATTTGTTTCGGCTGATAATTGTGTTTTATTTACTACACTGTTGTATTTATTAGGGTCTAAATTGTGCTTTTTGCACCAAGCTTGAGGAAAGATATGGTGCATATCTATATCCTCATCAAAATATTTTTGTGAATCAATACTGGAACCTGTTAAAAAATCTCTACAACCGTCTCGCATTAATAAAGCAGACAAACCTTTAAATTGGGCACTACTTCTGTTTTTTAATTTCAATAGTCTGCTCTTATAAAAACTAGAATTTCCTGCTCTTTCTGGCATTTTATTTTCTCTACCTAAAATCCATTTTGGTACTTGCAGGTCTGCTATCAATACCTTTTCCAATGTTATTCCAGAACCATAATTTCCGCTAAAAATACCAGACCAAAACCACTTAGATATTTTATTTTTAGTTCCGGCTATTTTCCAATCATCAAGGCCGATTTTTATGCAAGCTATAGCCATAGACATAATTTGTGATGTATAAGGAACCTCCTGTTCAGTAAAAACTTTTTCCTCATATAAAAACTTTTCTATCTCTTTCAATGAGTCCTGAATTTCATTAGACCATTTTTTGTAATCCTCCAGTTTCAAGTCCAGAATATCAGTATCTCGACATTTAGGGTTATTTTGACTCTCAGTAGCTAGTAAAGTCACTGCTGTCAAAAAAGCACTTTCATCAATTTTATTAAAAACGTGCTTTTCTTTTCCATCATTAGTTAATTCTTTTTGACGCTTTTTCCAATCTTCTCGTAGTGAAAAATTGTCAGTCGCAAATTGTGCAGTTAATAAATCAAATGTCTTGAGTTTCTCATTACTTTGATTAACTCTCAAAAATATCTGAGATATAGCTGGCTTAGGTGTTTTTTTAGGTAGTTCAATATATGGTATTACAAACTTTCCAAAAGAGTTATCAATTACTTTTTGACGAAATTCTTTATACAGTTTGATTTGGTCTGAATCCCTCTCTTCCCAATACTTGCAATATCCTTGTTCCCAATCGAATGGGTCGAAAATTTTTGTCAGAGGATATAATCTATCTTCATATTGCTTTTCTGGAGCCAAAACATCAAGATACTTCTTTTGTCTATCTTCTGTAACTCCTACTATTGCATCATCTCTTCTATAGTCTGACTTTAGTGCATCTTCTATTTGTAAGTAGTACCGAACCTTAATAGATTTCTTCTTATGTCCAGTTGTAGTTGATACTGGCTGGTTTGACATCAAAGCCTGATAGAGAGCTGTTAAACGTTGCTGACCATCAAGAATAAGTTTTTCTGGTATAACTTCTTTAGAAACCTCTACTCCCTCTATTAACCGAGCCTTAAACTTAACATCAGGACTACCAGTTTCCAGTAGCAAAACCGATCCAATTGGATAGGACAATGAAACACTGCCTAATAATCGGCGTATAGTTTCATCATCCCACTTCCAATCTCTCTGAAAATCTGGTAATTGTATATTCCCGTTTTTAATATCTTCAAGGCAGTCTCTCAAATTAAACTTATCAGAATTGACCATACTTTTGTAATCTTTTTGTATTTATATAGACAATAAATTAATTAAGGTGAGCAAACTGCCCACCTTAATATTTTTTAGATTCTACTACTTACTACTTCCCAACACCAACTGGCATCCCTAAAATTTCCTCAATCTTCGGCATCTCTTCCAACGGAATCACTCGCCCTTCATCCTCAAAACCAGCAATTTGATCGAAGTTCAAATACCGATACAAATCACCCGCAAACGGATCGACTTTCTCTTTCATAATATCCAAATACTCATCCACACTAGGTATCCGCCCCAACAACGCGCAAACCGCCGCCAACTCAGCAGAACCCAAATATACACGCGCACCTTTACCCATACGGTTATTAAAATTCCGTGTGGAAGTCGAGAATACAGTCACCCCGTCTTCAACCCTTGCCTGATTTCCCATACACAAAGAACATCCAGGCATTTCCGTCCGCGCACCAGCAGCAGCAAACACCCCATACATTCCTTCCTCCCGCAACTGTTTCTCATCCATACGAGTTGGCGGACATATCCACAATACACCTTTGACTCGTCCTGCTCCTTCCAATACTTTCGCAGCAGCGCGATAGTGACCGATATTTGTCATGCAGGAACCGATAAACACTTCATCAATTTTATCCCCCGCACATTCGGACATCAATTTAATATTATCCGGATCGTTAGGTGCCGCCACAATAGGTTCCTTGATTTCGTTCAAGTCTACCTCAATAATTTCGGCATATTCTGCATCTGCATCCCCAGACATCAATTCTGGATTTGCTAACCATTGTTCCATCTTGGCAACCCGACGCATAACAGTCCGCGCATCTGAATAACCCCGTGCTACTATATTCTTTAACAAGGCAATATTAGAACGCAAATACTCAGAAATTGTCTCGGTACCCAACTTAATCGTCGAACCAGCACAAGAACGTTCAGCCGTTGCATCGGTCAATTCAAACGCCTGCTCTACCTTCAAATCTGGCAAACCTTCCATTTCCATGATTCGCCCAGAGAACACATTTTTCTTATTCTCCAACGCTACAGTTAACAACCCTTTTTGAATCGCCACATAAGGAATAGCATTCACAATATCCCGCAATGTTACGCCTGGTTGTAACTTACCTTTAAACCGCACCAACACAGATTCTGGCATATCCAATGGCATTAAACCCAAAGCTGCTGCAAACGCCACTAAACCAGAACCCGCTGGAAAAGAAATTCCCAGAGGAAAACGGGTATGAGAATCACCACCTGTTCCCACAGTATCCGGTAATAACATTCGGTTTAACCAAGAGTGAATAATTCCATCTCCCGGACGCAACGCTACTCCACCACGAGCGGAAAAGAAATCAGGTAAGTCTTTATGAGTCTTAATATCAACTGGTTTAGGATAAGCAGCAGTATGACAAAAACTCTGCATTACTAAATCAGCACTGAAACCAAGACAAGCGAGTTCTTTCATTTCATCTCGCGTCATAGGTCCGGTAGTATCCTGAGAACCTACCGTTGTCATCAATGGTTCGCAAGCTGTTCCCGGACGAACACCTGGTAAACCGCAAGCTTTACCGACCATTTTCTGTGCCAAGCTGAAACCTTTACCTGTATCTGCTGGTACTTGGGGACGGGTAAATACAGAACTCGTTTCTAATCCCAGAGCGTTACGGGTTTTGTCAGTGAGGGTACGCCCAATTAATAGAGGAATTCGCCCCCCTGCTTGTACTTCATCGAGCATGGTTTCTGGTTTCAAGGTAAAAGTGGAAATTATTTCTCCACTTTCGTCAGTAATTTCCCCTTTGTAGGGATGAATAGTTATTACCATTCCTGTTTCCATTTTGGTAACATCGCATTCGATAGGTAATGCACCAGAATCTTCAGCAGTGTTGAAGAAAATAGGAGCAATTTTTCCTCCTAAAATATACCCACCTGATTTTTTGTTAGGAATGAAAGGAATTTCTTCCCCAATATGCCACAACATGGAATTACAGGCAGATTTCCGGGATGAACCTGTACCGACAACATCCCCAACGTAGGCGACTGGATGACCTTTTTGTTTTAACTCGGCAATTGTTTTTAACCCTTCTGGCATTTTTGACTCCAGCATCACTAATGCGTGGAGTGGAATGTCGGGACGAGTAGTAGCGTGGGGAGCAGGTGAGAGGTCGTCGGTGTTGGTTTCCCCAGGAACTTTGAAGACAGTAACTGTTATTGTTTCTGGAAGTTCGGGGCGAGTGGTAAACCATTCTGCTGCTGCCCAAGAATCTACTACTTGTTTGGCGTAGGGGTTAGTTTCTGCCAATTCTATAACGTCATTAAAGGCGTCATATACTAACAGAATTTTACTTAAAGCTTTAGCTGCTGTATTTGCTAGTTCAGAATTTTCCGATTTGAGCAAATCTATTAATGATTGAACATTGTATCCACCAACCATTGTACCTAATAATTCGACCGCGTAGGTAGAAGTAATTAGAGGACTCGTTATTTCTCCTTTAGCAATACCTGTGAGAAATCCGGCTTTGACATAAGCAGCTTCATCAACTCCTGGTGGTACGCGATCGCGCAATAATCCCATCAACTTTTCTTCTATTCCGTTTGGTGGGTTTTTCAGCAGTTCACATAATTCTGATGTTTGTTCAGCATCTAGTGGGAGGGGTGGAATACCCTGGGTTGCTCGTTGTTGTAGATGATTTTGATAGTTTTCTAACATTGTTTAGGTGTCCTCCAAGTTTATATTACTAATTCTACAGTTTAGATATTTATGCTGAGGGGATTTTGACGCAATACTCTTACCCTTATGGAGAGTTAGGTTCACTAAAAAAACAGTGGATTTCAATGCTTATAGTTTCTTAAACTTGACATCCTCCCGACGCGGGATTCCCTATAATACCATTTCTCAAAAACTTTTCTATATTTACTTAAGCAGGGGAGTAGGGGAGTAGGGGAGTGGGGGAGAAGCAAACATAAGAATAATTAACATTAAACTAGCTAAAATCAGCCAAAAAATGATTCTGATTGTACCGAGCGGTTAATAACTGAAGTATCGCCCAAGTATAGCAATACTTTTGGGAATTGGTATAATACCATTTCTCAAAAGTATTGCTATATTTACTTAAGCAGGGGAGTGGGGGAGTAGGGGAGTAGGGGAGAAGTAAAAACAAGAAAAATTGGTAGTGCGTCAAGGAAGTGTGGGAAGTGTGGTCCGGGTGGGAAGTAGGAGAAATAATTGTACCTGTATCTTTTTGGGAAGTGTCTGCCTTTCGTGCTAACTTTTTAGTCTCAAAGGCTAAAAAATTTGCACTTTTTTCGCGACCATGTGGGCGCTCAACCTTTATATATCAGTGCTTTGATATTATATTGGCCAGCCCTACGCGACTTATCCCACACTTTACTGATGCACAACCGAAAAATTAATACTAAATTTGCTCAAACGAACAAAAAAGTAATTACCTTAGTTTAATTACTTAATAACTGAAGTGTTATCCAAGGTCTTGCGTTAATGCATGGGAATTGGCATAATTGAATCGCACAACAATAGTTAGCCCCTCGTTTGATTGGCAAAATGTTTTTGCAGGGTTGCTCACGCATCCCCGTTACAAAAACAACTTCTGCCTTCTAACTTCTGACTTCATCATTGTGGCAGAAAATGGCGTTGCTGAACCAAGGGATGAATCCTTGCATAAAAGGTAAATCCTATCTTTTACCAAAAAATGAGGGCATGAGCCTCCCCTTTTAAGGGGATGAAAAAGCGGTAGGCAAGCGGAGCAGTCCGTCAGGATGGGATGGCGTTTCGCTGCGCGACATGTAACGCGAAGCGTCCCGGAGGGACAGGTTTCCCGCTCTTGCAGAGCCGCGAACGCTTTTCATGTCGGCGACAGCCGTTAACGCGGAGCGACATGGAAAGCGGAGCATTCCCTATACGAAAAAGCGCAGCTCCTCCGCAGGAGGCTAACTGAAATGACTTCCTCCCACAAATAAGCAACGCCCAGAAAATAGACTGGAACTAAGTTTTCTAGAACTTTGAACTTTGAAAGCAAGTAGACAGCTAAAAGTAGAGATTTATTTTTCTAATACGTTGTCGTAGGGGTTTGCTGACCAAACCTCTACCGTTACGGTAGCAAATAGTTACCTCTTCTTGCCTCTCCCTGTTCCCATATCCAGTATTCCTACCCTTTTTTTATCTTTCCTTGACCAATAATCTCTGTAGTTTCACTGAATACCAACTTTTATTTTAAAATAAGTAGTAGGGACAATTTATCCATTCCATCTACAAGATGTTCCATCTGGGCTGAAAACCCTGATTTAATCCTTTTAAACTCTTGTCTTTTTTTTAAAAAACAATTGGCTGTGAATCCTCAAGTCAAGTAAAATCAATAAATCTTCATAATCCCAGTTAAGAAAATTTATATTCTCTAGAAAAAATACTTTACAATATAATTATCTGAGCCATGTCCTAATTTGATGTTAGAAGTTTATAAATTTAACTTTTATGATTAGGGATCGTTATCTACGATAAATTATCTAAAAAGTTGCCATTCATTAAAGTCAAGAAAAAAATATAAAAAATACTAAAAAAAATATCAAATATAACATGGGAATAAACAAAAATATATAGTTTAAGTAAGCCATGAAAAAAAAACAAAAAGAGACTGAAAAACTATGGGAAACAATTGCTAAACTAATGCAGGGGGCAATTTCGATTAGCCGTGCAGTTGATGGTGTAATTCTCTTCAGTAACGAATTATTTAGACTTAAATTTGGTATTCCTAACCACAAATCAATCGGTCTTCCAATATCTAATTTTTATTCTAGTCCTGAAGAATATGAATTATTGCTCGTAAATCTACATCAAGAAGGTCTGATACGCGGTCGTGAACTGCCTATCAAAAAAGCAGATGGCACATTTTTCTGGGCCAATATCTCAATGTGTTCTATACAATTTAATGGGGAAACCGCAATACTATCCATATTTTCAGATATTTCAGAACACAAACTTACTCAAAAATCACTGCAAAGACAAGCTTTAACTTTTGAGCATATCTACGATGGGGTAATTCTCACGGATGTTCAGGGTAATATCGTTGACTGGAACCAAGCAGCAACCAGAATGTTCGGCTACAGTAAAACTGAGGTATTGGGCAAGACTCCAGCCATTTTACACCAACCAGAAGTATCTTCTACGTTAACACCAGAAATAATTGAGGGGATGAAGGGCAATGGTAAGTGGGTAGGACAAATTAACTTCATTCGCAAAGATGGCAGTGAAGGTGTATGTGAAACAACGGTTGTACCAATGCTAGACAAATCTCATCAAATCTTGGGAACGATAAGAGTTAACCGAGATATCACTGAGGAAAAGCGAGCGCAAGCTAATGAAAATATACTATTAGAGTCACTCAAATATCGTGAACGTTTACAAGCAGCAGTCGCACTCATAGGACAAAGGGCACTGAAAACATCAAATATTTATAAACTAATTGATACATTAGTTGCCATAGTTGCCAAAACTTTAAATGTGGAATTTAGCAAAGTGTTAGAGTTGTTGCCTGGTAATCATGCTTTTCTCCTTTGTGCAGGTGTAGGTTGGGAAGAGAATTTAATAGGTAAAGCTACAGTTAGTGCTGGGGCAAAATCCCACGCAGGTTATACTCTTTTAGCAAATCAGTCAGTCATTGTCAAAGATTTTTTTGTGGAAACACGTTTTCCTGGTTCGCCCTTGCTACATAACCACCGAATAGTTAGTGGTGCAACTGTAATTATACCTCACTTAGAAATCAAAGAATCTCAAAATACTAATTCCCATAACTCTCAAAAAGCTTGGGGTGTTTTGGGAGTGCATACTCAACAATATCGAGAGTTTACCCAAGATGATATTTACTTTCTCGAAGCGATCGCCAATATTCTAGCAACTGCTATTGAACGTCATGCTAATGAGGAACGCTTGCAAGTATTGAAGCGGGCTATTGATAATAGTAACAACGGCATCGTCATTACTGATGCTACTCAGCCAGATAATTCCATTATTTATGTTAATCCTAGTTTTGAGAGCATCACAGGTTATCAGGCTGGGGAGGTGATGGGGAAAAATTGTCGATTTTTACAAGGAAAATACAGAAATCAGCCAGCAATTTCTCAGATGAAAAAAGCTGTTTTACATGGTCAAGAATGTCATGTGATTTTGCAAAATGTGCGGAAAGATGGCACGGAATTCTGGAATGAACTATTCATTGCGCCAGTTTATAACTCTCAGCAACATTTAACACATTTTATTGGCATTCAAAACGATATTACAGAAAGATTCCATTGGGAAGCAGAATTATTTGTCAAAACTAAAGTCTTAGAAAAATTCAGTTCTAGCTTAAAGGAATTGCATAGAATTGCTACCTATAATCATAATAAGATAGAAGAACTTTTTGCTGATTATCTCCAAGCAGGTTGTAAAATTTTTGGCGCAGAAACTGGAGTTATTGGTGAAGTAAAAGGGGAATTATTTATCATCAAATCTGTACAATCAAACTTGGATTATTTTGCTAGAGGAAAAGACTTTAATTTAGGTGATATTTTATGTAATAAAGTACTGGCAGAACAAAGAACAATTTTTAGCAATGAATTACAAGAATCAGAAGCAAAAGGTATGCCGATAAAGTTATATATTGCTACTCCAATATTTGTAAACAATCAAATTTATGGTACTTTATCCTTCTCATCTCCCCAAGCCAGAACAAAAGAATTTGAGTTTCACGAACAAGAAATTATTGAATTAATGGCTGAAGGCATAGGTAAATTTATCGCAACTAATCAAGCTGAGGAAGCACTCCGAGAAAGTGAGGAACGTTACCGTCGTTTGGTAGAGAACTCGCCAGAAGCGATCGCCGTAAATTGTCTGGAAAAGTTTGTTTATATAAATGCTGCTGGTGCTAAATTACTTGGGGCAAATTCTCCAAGAGAAATTATCGGTCAATCAGTCTGGAAATTCATTCCTCCAGACTATATAGAAATAGAAAAAAAGCGACTACAACAAGTTCAAAAACAAGGAAAACAGACACATTTACAAGAAGAAAAGTTAATTAGACTAGATGGAGAAGTAATAGATGTGGAAATAGTTGGAATACCTTATACTTATGATGGCAAGGCAGCAACCCAGATAATTATTAGAGATATCACCGAACGCAAACAAGCACAAGAAAAACTTGTTTATGAGGCACTTCACGATACACTGACAGGTTTACCAAACCGCTCCTTGTTTTTTGACCGACTAAGACTAGCATTGCGTCGGTCTAGACAACACCCAAATTATCAGTTTGCTGTTCTCTTTCTAGATTTAGATCGGTTTAAAGTAATTAACGACAGTTTGGGACATACTATAGGAGATAAACTATTAGTAGCGATCGGCAAACGACTACAGAATTGTATCAAAGGTTCAGATACTCTGGCGAGATTAGGAGGAGACGAATTCACGATTTTAATGGAGTATCCACCTGGTATTAACTATGCTACCAGAGTAGCTGTGAAAATCAATCAAGAACTGGCAAAACCTGTATATATTGAAGGGCATGAAGTCTTCACTACAGCTAGTATTGGTATTGTTGCCAGTCGTGGAAATTTTGCTGATAGTGCCGATAGAAATCAGCTTGATATTTGTCCTATTTACAACAACCCGGAAGACTTACTGCGAGATGCAGACATTGCTATGTATCGGGCTAAAGCTTTAGGTAAAGCAAGGTATGAGGTGTTTGATTTGACAATGCACAGCCAAGCTATATCATTGTTAGACCTGGAAAACGATCTGCGACGGGCCGTAGAAATGATTAAACAAAATCCAGCTAATTCTCAATTTCGCTTAAATTATCAACCAATTATCTGTCTATTTACAGGTCAAATTACTGGTTTTGAAGCTTTGCTACGGTGGCATCATCCCACTAAAGGCTTGATTTCTCCAGCTCAGTTTATCCCCATAGCAGAAGAAACAGGTTTAATTGTTCCTCTGGGAATGTGGATATTGCGAGCTGCTTGTCATCAATTAACTATTTGGCAGCAAGAATTTAACTGTCAATATAAAGAGTACAATGGGAAATTGACAACAAATAACACTCAAGAAATGTTCCTGGTCTCTGACTCTTTACCTCACAGACAAAATGGCAATAGCAAATGTTCTTCTACTTGCTCTATATATAATTCTAGCTGTCAATTTCCTACCTCCAATTTGACCATAAGTGTCAATCTTTCTAGTAAGCAGCTCTCGCAAGCAAATTTAGTAGAAGAAATTGAGGATATTTTACAAGAAACAAATTGTCAACCTAATTCTTTGAAGCTAGAAATCACTGAAACTGTAATTATGGAAAATGTTAGTTTAGCCACTCAAATGTTGAATAAACTGAAAAATCAAAATATTAAATTATCAATAGATGATTTTGGTACAGGTTATTCATCATTAAGTTATCTACACCAGTTTCCTATTAATACTCTGAAAATTGACCGTTCTTTTGTGAGTAGATTAGACTTGGATGGGAGTGGTCAGCCATTAAAAATTGTCAGTGCAATAATTGCACTAGCTCATAATTTAGGCTTAGAAATTATTGCAGAAGGAATAGAAACCCAAGATCAAATGCAACAACTTCAACAACTGCAGTGTAACAAAGGACAAGGATATTGGTTTTCAAAACCATTGGAAAGTCACCACGCAACTGAGCTACTTCGTAATTTTCAAAATAAGGCAGTAGGGAGTAGGGAGTAGGGGAGTGGGGAAGTTACTAATTACAGAGGAGGTAGTCGGAAAAAATGTTCCATCTTGAATCATTGCCAAATCTTTCTAAATTCTTTCCCACTCCTGACTCCTGACTCCTTGTCTAATTACACCAATGCTACCAGATTTGACCTCATATCTTGATTATGCAACGCCTTTTTTCTTTTACCGAAATAATTAATAATTAAACAATTAAATAATTAGATAATTCAGGTTTAAAGCCTCCCCTTTCAAGGGGAAAAAATAAATATTTTCCTTATTTGTCAATCCTCTCCCTAAAAGGGAGAGGTAATTATCAATTATTCATTATCCATTATCCATTAATGAAAGTGTCTATCATCACCACATTTCCCAATATTTGGTTCCAAGTTTCTCTAGTCGGAGCATGGTTAGGAATTATTTTAATCCTTGCCGAAACACTTAACCGTTTTGCCAAAGTAGACCCAGAGATGTCGCGAAAGGTCGTTCATATTGGCACAGGTAATGTAATTCTATTAGCTTGGTGGTTGGAAATTCCAGCCTGGGTAGGTATTACTGCGGGAATTATCTCAGCAGCGATCGCCCTTATTTCCTACCGACTACCTATTCTTCCCAGTGTTAATAGTGTGGGGCGCAAAAGTTTAGGAACATTTTTCTATGCAGTTAGTATTGGTATTCTCATCGGTTGGTTTTGGTCTATCCAACAACCTCAATATGCTGCCCTTGGTATTTTAATTATGGCTTGGGGTGATGGGTTAGCGGCTGTTATTGGTCAAAATTTTGGCAAACATCCCTATCAAGTCTGGGGCATGAAGAAAAGTTGGGAAGGCTCCCTAACGATGTTTTTTGTTAGCTATACTGTTTCTAGTTTGATTCTTTTGGCCGTGCAAGGCAATATTTGGCAAACTTGGGTAGTTACTATTCCGGTGGCGTTAGCTGCTACTTTATTAGAGACCTTATCAAAAGTTGGTCTGGATAATTTGACTGTACCTTTAGGTAGTGCTGCTCTTTGCTTTGTCCTAAATCAATTTTTTTAAGATTATCTTTTCCGTGATAGGTTTAATAGTTGATAAAAATATAGTCAAATATGACTAATCCTTATTTTGCAGGCGTTACCCTGACTGGGTGTTAGCGCAGCTCCTCCGCAGGAGGCACTACAACACCCTCTATCCCATGGTCAAAGACATTTGGGACTGCTTTTTTCATTATGTTTAGAGAACCGTTCACTTTACTCATTGATTAATCCTTTGTTGGCAGTACGATACAAGCCTCTTTGTCTTGATGCAGTCGCTCATGGGGGAAACCCCCAAGACCGCGCTGCATCGCTTTATTCTTTTTCCTGAAAAAGTGACTTGATTTTTTTGGCCTTTCTTGTACACTGGAATCAAATCATTATCTATAAAACTTGATGCGGATGTATAAGATTCTTCTGTAATAATTATATTTATCCCTACTATCTTGGCTTTATAAGATAACATTTCAATTAACTTATTATAGGGAATGGATACAAAATTTTGATTATTTCTTTTCCCTAAATTTATCTTCTGCTTCCAGTCTTCATTATGACCAATTATCAGAGTTCCTCTGCATCTGATTAATTAAAGTATCAATAATCAAACGAGATGCAATATGCAAGGTAATCATTGATTTTAAATTCTCTTTTTAACATAAGCTTTTTCAGTAGCCGACTTGATTGATTTTCCCGGAGTTGAGATTGTAGGAAGCTTTTAACTTTGTTATAGTATTGATTTATAGATTTTAACGGTCTGCCATTTATCAAGAGCGGTTTCATTCCGGCTTGATTAAAAGTTAATGTAGCTAAATTGTTTAATCCAATATCAATACTGGCACAACGATTTGACTCTAGCTCATATTGTTTTTTAGTGGTTTCATAAATTACCTCAATTACATAATGATTAAGTCTAGGGACGAGACGAACTTGTTTAAGAGCGTGAAGTAGGTACTAGGGTTTTTAGATAAATCCCAGTTTGAGAAGGATTAATAATTCCTTGTTTAAGTTGCTTCTTGCTGATGGCTTGTTTTGTATAAACTACAATATTTCTTCCCGTTATTTTATTTTTATACCTAGGAAGACGCGGGGCAGCTCTAAACTTTGATGGGTTCTGTTTATAAACTTCATTCGCTGCTAAAAAACTCTTCCAGTTTCGATCTATTATCATCAAGATTTGTTGAGAGACTTTAGCTGGCATTGCTTTATAGTCTACTTGAGTATAAAGTGTTTTTTGCAGGTCATAATAGTGACGATAAGTATTTTCAAATATAAAAGACTGACGAACTAAATAATTGGCATAGTTATAGAGATTTTTAGACAAGAAACACAGTCGGTCAATTTCAGCATAAAACCGATGTGTTGGTTGAATAATATGTCTCTCAACTAATCTCATAAATCAAGGGGTTAAAATTAATAAATGCTCAAAGCATTTATTAATTTTTATTATTATTTACTCTTGAATTAAGTGCCAATTTTATTATACCATTAAACATCAGGTCGAGAGTTATTAAATTTTGTCAAATACTTAGTAGCTATGGATGTACAAATCAACGAAGATATTTGACATTATTTGACTATGTATGACTATATTTATATACAACGTTTATTATACCATTTTGAAAAAAGAATGTTACGAATAGTCAGAGCGATAAAAAGACTTGACAGGAGATGTCCCTTGGACAAAAAATATGATGTATGACCTAAAAAACTATATTAAAGCCATTCCCATGCGACTCCGTACGGACGCCCTTATGCAACGTCCCTACCTCCTGACTCCTAAAAATTACCCTAGCTATTTGTAGCAAACATTTATCAAACTGGTATAATACCTACTCTCTACACGGTGTCTACAATTACTTTGGCTTTATCCAATTATTAGCAACAAATTTACCCCATCTTTACTGAGAGATGGGGTTTTGAACTGTTAACTATTAGACATCTCCAAAAATCAAAAATCAAATCAATTCTTATTCATAAATTATCAATTAATTCTTCCTGTTCCCTGTTCCCTGTTCCCTGTTCCCTGTTCCCTCTTTTCTGGAGATGTCTATTTATTGGTTTTGTTGGTATTAAGTACAAAAACCTATATTCTTCATCTGATAGCGGAGTTTTTCTGAAAGACAGACGTCCCTTGCAAGGAATGTTTACTTCAACCCGACTTCTAAAGCTTGGTCTTCAAGTAGGTTTTTCTACTGACAACACAGCAGACTATTCCTCTCCTGACTGCTTGAGACTAGCTAATCTAATTGAAGTCGTGACTGAAAAACGATAGTGCGCGAGGCAATTAATAGGGGCGTAGTTAAGATTAGTAGTAAGATGATTCTGAATCTTCCAAATTACTCCGAGCTAACGACTAATCTGCCCAACTATGTCCTTGATAAGGGTCTCCTTCAAAAGGTTGTACACCAATCATTGGATACATATCATCACTAGGACCAAAAATGCGACGAATTGCTTCTGCGAGGTAAACAATGGTGTTTTCCATAGATTTGAAAATATTCATAAATCCCACCTCTTTATGTTTATGTGTTGTTCAAACTTTTTTCCTTTACTCTTTTTGAGACTAGGTAATCTCATTCAGGTCGTGACTGAAAAAGCATAGTGTGCGAGGCAATTAATAGGGGCGTAGTTAAGATTAAGATTAATCTGAATCTTCCAAATTACTCCGAGCTAACGACTAATCTGCCCAAATATGTCCTTGGTAAGGGTCTCCTTCAAAAGGTTGTACACCAATCACTGGATACATATCATCACTAGGACCAAAAATGCGACGAATTGCTTCTGCGATGTAAACAATGGTGTTTTCCATAGATTTGAAAATATTCATAAATCCCACCTCTTTTTTGTTGTTCAAACTTTTTTCCTTTACACTTTTACTTTAGCTCGTTCTTACCTTAGTTGGCTGTAGTTGTAACATTTGTTTGAAGCTCGTATTATTTTGTAATTATTTCCTACAGGGATCAAGATAAAATGTGAATATTTTCAGGTAAAATGTGAAGATTTTAGGGTTTATTTTTACAATAATTTACTTTAAAGCTCTATTTTTCCTGAATTTATCCTTCTTTAAGCGTAGGTTAAAACTCACAAAAATGCCCATCTTAACTTTAATTTGTAGTATAGCACATTTACTAAATAAGGTTTGCTGAAAAAGTCTTTTTTAAGGAGTAGGGGAGTAGGGGAGTAGGGAAGTAATTTTTTTGCCCAACGATGCGCCAGAAATTACCTCCTTTTTGAGCATACAGAGCTTTTCAGGATCAACCACATCGTCATAACCAAAACCCTGTAGGGGCGATTTCGTTCCGAATGCTGTCGCCAACGCGTTTGCGTTTCATGTGCCTAGCAAAGCATGACCTAGGAAATCGTCCCTACTGTGGTCTACTGAAATGAAAACTGCTGTAAAGAGCTGAAAACTAGGTACTTTTTCCAGACCTAAAAAGGCACCTTATTTCTTGTTAAATGCTTTGATATTTTAATCAGCAAGCCCTAAATAAAATCATGTTTGGAAATCAGTAGGGACGTTCCATGGAACGTCCCTACTGGACCGATACAACTAATTTTGTGCATTAGGGAGGGTTTATCTAAATCTTAGGGTAAGTATGAAAATTTATAGTAAAACCCACCCCTGCAGATGGTGTATAACTTGATATTTTGCCTAAGTCCTGAATCTAAAAAGTGCTGTAGGTAAAAGTTATAGATTTCTAGGCGTTGCTGAATAAAAGTATGATTTTACCGAATAATTAAGGTTTAAAGCCTCTCATGATCAAGGAGAAACAATGAATTTATTTTCCTTTTATTCAATCCAATCCGTTTTAGGGAGAGGTAATTATCAATTATCAATTATCAATTATCAATTCTTGAAAGGAGTCGTAGGGGCGAATGGCCATTCGCCCCTACAGCAGTCAGGAGTAAGGAGCTATAAAGAAGCTTTTTCTGCACCTTAAATAGGTGGAATAGGTCTAATTTCCCCTTAAATAATTCAGGAATTTTATACCTAAAATCAGCAACGCCGATTTCTATAACAAAGATGCATTAATAACCCACCTTTTTAATTATTAATTAACTCTTACCAACTGTTTTTTATCCTTCTTAGATGTAATAGGCGCACTTAAAGCTTCATTCAGTTCAGCACAACCTAATTTTTCTTCTAAAATAGCCATAACTTCACGACCAAAATCATTAGGATTTCTTTGCCAAGCTTCTAGACAAACTTCACCGAAAAATGCACCTAAAGGTTCTGGGTTCCATAACAACTTTCTAGCTGTCCAAGGCATTAAACTCATAGGGTCATATCCAGGTTTCAAGATGTCTTTTTCAAAAGCATAATCTTCTAAATGAGTATGAGGTTGTAACCCTATAAAGAAGATAGCAGGTTCTACTTTATCAGCTCCAAAAATTCTCTCTAGTTCCCGATGATAAGCAATAGTTTGCCTAATAGTTTCATAAGTTTCATCAATTACATTAAAAGAGTAATTAACTGAAACTAAATCATTAAAACCAGCAGCTTTTAAATCTCGACAATTTTCCAATACTACCCGCAAGTTATAACCCATTCGCATTTTCCGGACAAGTTCTTGGGAACCACTCGTAATACCAATCTCAAAATAATTCATCCCAGTTTTTGCCATTAACTCGCATAACTGGGGAGTGAGATTATCTGCGCGAATATATGCCGCCCAATGAATATCATCCATCCCTGCATCAAGGATTTTTTGTAATAACTCCACAGCATCATCAATATACTTCCGAGCAGGAATAAACTGAGCATCAGTAAACCAGAAATTACGAATACCACGCTTGTATAGTTGCTTCATTTCTGCAACTACTTCATCCGCAGGGTTGATCCGGACTTGTTTACCCTCAATAACTGTATAGACACAGTAACAACAGTTATGAGGACAACCCCGTTTCGTCTGTACCCCAATGTAGAAGTCTTGGTCTTGGAGGTAATATACAAATTCTGGCCAGATGCTATTAATATAGTCATAGTCGCAGGCAGTTTTCTCAATGGGAGCTGGTGCTTCGTGAATCAAGCGATCGCGCGGTGATGTTTCTCCTACCACATAGCATCGTTGATCCTTAAAATCTTCTCCTTGAATCAGTTTTTCTAATAATACCTCTCCTTCTCCCACGGATACAATAGTACCAGTGGGTAAGCTACGACCCAGTTGTTCATAAAAGACACTTACTGCTCCACCACCAACTACTGCACGAGTTTCTGGCCGATACATTTTGGCCTTTTTTAGAGCCTGTTTAATTAGTCCGACGTTACGCCAGAGTTCTGTGTAATAGGAAACAGCTAACCGCAAGCCTCCCACTGCACCCCTAAGTTTAATTAGAGGGTTTTTGGCGTAGTAAAACTCAAAAGCATTTTGCAGAGGGTTGCCTCCACGACCTCCTACGGGTGCATATATCTGAATATCTCTCCAGGAGAAGACTAATAGGTTTGGTTTGAACTTATCGATACAATTATCCAAAGCTGTTCCGTAGTCTAGAGGTGGTACAGCCCCCAGGTCAAATATCTTTTGTTCTACTTCTGGGAAGAGTTTGTGGACATGATCTGATAAATAAACAACTCCAATAGGAAAAATTGGATTGCATGGGAGACGGACGTAAAGAACTTTGTTTTCCATAGTGTCTTTGTAATAGTTTTGTAAATCGTTTTTTAAGAAAGATTGCCAGTATGTCGGACTTATTTAATTTTAATCTTTAATTTTATTAAAATTTTGATACACCATCTTAATAAAAGTCAATTAGCTTGTATTCGTAGCTACAACTAGAATCAGTTTGAATTAAAATTGTCTGTATAATTTGATGCCATAGCACAAATTTAAGAAAAAGTTAAAGGTTTGCGGTAATATTAAGAATTTATTAAAAAAGCATTAAGACCTTATTAAGATTTGTATTAACGATGTGATAAGAAATCTAAAACTCGGTATTCAAGATTACAACTAACAGGGATCGGTTGGTGTTAATTTGTTAATATAACTAAATTTGTATAAAGTAAAAACTTTTGTAAAGAGTAACTATGGCACAAATTCTTGATCCCTTACCATCTGACAGTTCAAATCAAATTCTCTGCTGCTACGTTAATACCACAAGTCAAATCCAGATAGCTAAAATTAGTAATGTAACTAATTGGGATTTTGAAAGAGTTGTTTTTCCAGGGCAACGCTTAGTATTTGAAGCAGTTGTCGGCGCTTGTATGGAGATTCACACAGGTACGGTGGCCAGCTCTATCTTATCAGATACAATACCTTGCGATCGCCTACAAATAAATGAAGGCCCTTATTCTTCAATTTCTAAAACTGAAAAGTCTGTAGTTAAGTCAGCTACTTTATCTCAAAGACGAAAGTCTCCTGGAAAACCAGAAGCAGTTTTAAGCACAGTAGATTAATTAATTTGTACTTCTAAGTGTAGTGAAGTTAAAAATCTAAGGATAAATCAACTTAATTAATAATCATCATTTATTTTTTCTCTAAGAAAAAAAATTGATCCTATGGATGATTAATACTCTTTTTGTTTTGTATTGAAAAGAATCTTATAGAGGAAATGAGTTGCGACTCATTTCCTCTATATTTTATTTATGTAAAATTTTTGGATGTTAATCTTATCTAATCCAAGTTTTTTACCGAAAAATTAAGGTCTAAAGCCTCTCCATTCATGGAGAAAAAAGCGGTCGTTAGCGGAGCTTCCCGTAGGGTGGGATGGCGAGGTTTCCTGCTCTTAACAGAGCCGCTCCGCTAACGCCATATCCAATCGACCAAGAGAAGAAAAAAAATCCTTTTAGTCAATCCTCTTCTTTATAAGAAGAGGTAATAATTAATTATTAATTATTAATTGTTGAATCAACCATTATCTATATTGCATTAGAACTGTATTTTCAAATTACTTTGACAATTTATCTGATTGAAATATAGCAATCAACGCATAGGTTGCGGGTAATCAAAAAGTAGATAAAAAAACTGAAAGTCTCACCTTTTCCTTGTTCCCTGTTCTCTCTTCCCTGTTCCCTAAAAGCAGTAAGGTTTTTATACACAAATAAAATAGGACTGCCATATTGTCATTTTGAATTTTATCCACCACTTATATTTCAGCAAATTTGGAGCTTTATTTCAATTCGTATTTTTTAAATAGAATTTATCCAATTCTGAGAGACTGGAGAGTAAAATAATTATTAAGAGAGCACGCGAAGTGACTAAAATCTAAAAGCGGTAATACTTCAAGGGATTGAAAGAAGGTAGATAGAGAAGTATTCAGTACATATATTCCTAGATTTAATAGCGACAAATATTTGCCCTTGTATTTCTTCGGACTTCCATACCTGTTCCCAGTTAAGTGTTCCCTATCTCCTTTTTATATTTGCTGATACATTCAATCTCTGATTTTGACATTCTAATTTCTTAATCTAGATTGATTAAATATACAGCTTTATTTAGCATATTTATAGCGGTTTTCACTTCATGACTTGCATTACTTCTTCCTTCTTCCTTCTTTCTTTAAACTCAAATATCTGTACTCTAAAAAACATGAAAATTGCTATAATAGCTAAAACGATTTTAATTGTACTTGCAAAAGGCATCATTATATCTGAGTTTCAATCAGAAATCCCTTATAGCGGTTGTCACAAAGGTAGACTATAAAACTTTTTCCTTTAAACCCAAATATCTGTACTCTAAAAAACATGAAAATTGCTATAATATCATGTCGGGTTGAACAGTTATAAATAATGAGGGAGGAGTCAGGAGTCGTAGGGGCGTTTCATGTCGCTCCGCGAAACGGCCGTTAGCTTCGCATAACTATCGTTAACGCCCGTACAGGAGTCAGGAAGGAAGAAACAAGAAAAAAGAAAGAAGAAAAAAGAAAGAAGAAAGAAGAAGGAAAAGGAAGAGGGAGAAGAGGAGAAGAAGGAGAAATTTTTTTTATCACTAATTATCCAGACATGATATAAAATCCCTATTCCTAAACCTATAAAAAATTTCTCAGGTTAATTAGGGCTTGCTGATTAAATATCAAAGCAATGACGGATAAAGGTTTGAGCAATTTTATCTCTGGAAAAAGTACCAGCTTTTTGATTGATAAAGCCGAAAAGGTTAGCATTTTGGGTAGACGCGAGGCCAAAAAATCACTCTTACTATTCTTCCTCCTGCCTCCTCTATAATTCCCACTTCTCCTGTACGGATTATTTCCGTTTGTCATGCTCCTAATTACGCGTTTACGTTTGCAGAGCATTCCGAAGGAAAGTATTCCGGAACAGAAATCACCCCTAGGACTCCTACCCTTATTCATAAGACTTTTTCAGCAAACCCTAATTAAAAATGACTTGATTTTAATTTTTAGTGAAATAAAAATTCTTGGATTTTATTCTTTTTAAATTCTGACTCAGTTATCTTGACTCCTGAGCAAAAGCCTAATATTTGTAGCTAAAATTTATCAAATAGGTATAATTTTATTATGTTTACAATCTGGACTTAGTATGACTGAAAATCAAAATTCAGAAACATTTATATTTAGAATTTCTCCTTTGATTAAATTAACCCTTTTAAGTTTGTATATTGCATTAACTTTACCTTTGCCTTTTTTATCTGAAGCCACCAATGCACCAGTACCTCCTCTTATTTTAGCAATAGGACTAACATTAGGAGCAATAGCATTATACGCAGCTTTAACAGAACGAGTCATAACTAATGAAAAGGGAATTCAAGTATCCTATCCAGTTTGGGTACCAGACCTCTTTCGCAAAGGTTGGTACTTACCTTGGTCAGAAATAAGAGCGCTCAAACCTCGCACTACAGGTCAAGGTGGTCTAGTATACTATTTCCTGAATAATTCTCGAGAAGGTTATTTGTTGCCTATGCGAGTAGTTGGTTTTGCTAAACTGGTTCGGATAGTAGAGGCAAAGACAGGTATAGATACAACTGATGTACGCCCTCTATCACAACCTTGGATGTATTTGATTTTATTCGGTTGTACCATACTTTTACTATTAGTAGATGCTTGGACTATTTCTAATGCAGTTGCCATTTCCTAAGTAGGGTTTGCTGAAAAAGTATAAGTGGTAGGAGTAGGAGTCGTAGGGGCGTTTCATGTCGCTCCGCGAAACGGCCGTTAGCTTCGCATAACTATCGTTAACGCCCGTACAGGAGGAAGAGGGAATTTAGAGGAGGTTGTCGGAAGAATTATTCCTTGATTTGTCTGCCTCGCGTCACCCTAAAATCCTAACTTTTTAAGCTTTTTAGACTGAAAACCTTGCACTTTTTCCAGACCTAAAATGCTTTTACCTTTATCTGTCAATACTGTGAGATTTATTCAGCAAGCCCTAAATAAAAAATGGAACAACAGCAGTCTCAACTATATTTAGACAAAGTAAGTTTAACTACCCCAGTTACCTCCCACTATTTACTGAAAGATATTTCTTTTGCTGTAGAAAAAGGTGCTAGGGTTGCTGTAGTAGGTGTCTCTGGAGCTGGTAAGACATCTCTGTTACGACTATTAAATAGATTAAATTCTCCTACTTCTGGTTATATCTATTTAGATAACCAAGATTACAGCAAAATTCCTGTCATGCAACTCCGAAAAGAGGTAACAGTGGTATTACAGGAGTCAAAACTTTTGGGAATGTCTGTAGCAGAAGCGATCGCTTATCCTTTAAAACTTAGAGGACTAAGGCAACCAGAAATTCAGCAAAGGTACGAATATTGGATACAGCAGTTAAATATTCCTGAATCTTGGTTATCCAGGTCAGAATTACAACTTTCCATGGGGCAAAAACAGTTAGTAGCGATCGCTCGTGCTGCTGTAATTCAACCTAAAATTCTTTTATTGGATGAACCTACTTCAGCTTTAGATATTGGTACTGCTAGTAGAGTTATACAGGTATTAGCAACTTTAGCAGAAAGTGAAGTAACGGTAATTATGGTCAATCATCAAATAGATTTAGCTCAAAAGTTTTGTACACAATTGCTACATCTAGAACAAGGAGAATTAATTGAAGATTCTGCCAGTAATAAAGTTGATTGGGTTAAGTTAAGGCATCATATTATCAAAGCACAAGCTCAAGAAACTGAAGAATGGATTTAGTTTAATAAAATGGATTTAGTTTAATAAAAATGTTTGTAGAAGTCTCCAACTAGAAATATTATCAGGACACCCAATATTTTAGGATATTTTAGGTGGGTATGAATGCTGACAAAAGATACAAAATATCTATCTAATTTTATTTGGTGGTGAGAACCCCAACTATAAATTTAACTTCTGACTTCTGACTTCTGAGTTGTAATACCAATTCACTTTAAAAATGTCACAAATAGTTTCAAACTTTAGATATGAAACTATTTATTCAAATTACTATAGGGTGAAAATTTCGAGCCAATCAAATCTTACTTTTGAATGCATGACTTTTGACTTTTGAATTCCGTGAAACGGTATAACTTCTTCAAGCTGGTGCAACTTCTTGAGGTTGTTTGTAACTTTTTTGATAATTTTTCTGCCATTTACCCATAGTTAAGATTTCTCTATTAAATCTATAACCGACATTTCTAACTGTCTGAATTACACTAGGTTGACGGGGGTCAATTTCAATTTTTTTCCGCAGAGATAGTACATGAGTATCTATAGTACGAGGATTATCTATAGAATCTGGCCATCCTCTGTGTAGTAATTCTGAACGAGTAAGGGGTATTCCTTCTGCTTGAGCTAGGACATAAAGAAGACTAAATTCTTGTGGAGTTAAATCAATCAGACTACCCTTTAAGATAACTCTACGGTGTACCAAATCAATAATCAAATCACCATAATCTAAACTGATGGGTGGAGTACAACTAATAGTTCTGCGACGACGTAGTAGAGCTTCTACCCTTGCCATAAACTCTTGCATACCAAAAGGTTTACAGAGATAGTCATCTGCTCCTGACTTTAACCCTGCGACAATATCCGCTTCAGTTGTGCGGGAGGATAGCATCAAAATTAAGCACTGTTGCTGTTGCTGAAGCCACTGGCAAAATTCTAGAGTATTTCCATCTGGTAGGTCAGTTTCCATAATTACCAGATTTGGGCAATGAGTGTATATTAATTTTTTGGCATGATCGACATTTGCTGACTGGTTTACCAAATGCTTTGCTTGCTGTAAATGCCAACCAAGTAGGGAGCGCAGATGCGGATTCCCTTCTACGATTAAGATACAAGCATCTCCCACTTAAAATAACTTCCTATATATCTTTTTTTTATAATTAGCTTTTACTAAGCTAACATAAATTACTGTTGTATTTTTGTAACATCTGTTACTCTAACTCAAAAATTCTGTTTAAAAGACTTCTTTAGGAAAATTCTCATACCTATTGGTAAAGGGATTTTTATGAACGTTATTTCAATTTGCTCAAGTAATGTTACTAATAAGCTTGATTGATTTAAAGATTTTACCGATCATTTCTCTTTGACTAAAAATTAACCCTCAAGTTTGTCACCAAGAAACTAAAATAGCTTGAGTAAAACAAAAAACAAATAATTAAGGTTTATATTAAGCACCTACACAAAATTAATTACATACTAATGCTTATGCAAAATAAATTACACATTTTATTATACATCTCCAATATTATCCATAAATTATCAATTATTTCTACTTCCTGTTCCCTTTTACCTGTTCCCTCTCTCAACTAGAAAATTCCTAAAAGCACGACTACTTAACTATAATAATTTATAACTAAATATTTATAGCGTTTCTCAGTAAGCGTGAGGTACACTTTGATATTTCTTCCCTGTAGCAATAGTGCCTGTAGCAATAGTGCCTAGAATTTTGTACCTCACGCTTTTTGGGAATTGCTATAGAAGTATTGGCTTCTGAATTCTAACTCGTGAGTATTTACTTTCACCAATTAATAGCAAAGTTTGTTCCAATTATTATTCCACATAGATTAATTATTATATATAGCAATCCGTGCATAGGTTGTGATAAATTAAAAAGTAGATAAAAAATTT
>NZ_JBNHEQ010000168.1:0-2111 GCF_050016015.1 Dapis hubbardiae BLCC-M172 | reverse complement strand
TCTCCCAACCCAATCTATAACTCATAGCAATTTGACAAAATTTGGAACAATTCAGGAGTTGGAATAGTAGGATAAAATTAACAAGAGCAATTAATTTTTCCTGATTTACTGAGTAGGGGTTAGGTCTCCCAACCCAATCTATAACTCATAGCAATTTGACAAAATTTGGAACAATTCAGGAGTTGGAATAGTAGGATAAAATTAACAAGAGCAATTAATTTTTCCTGATTTACTGAGTAGGTGTTTGGTCTCCCAAGCCAATCTATAACTCATAGCAAGAAAAGAAATAATACTTCCTTATTTTCAATTCCGTTGGGGTTTTAACCAGAGGTAATTATCAATTATCCATTAACCATTACTTCTAGCAAGATTTTTTTCCACCATTTCTTCTAATTGTTTGCGAGTTAAACAACGACGTTCAGAACAATAAGCCATCAAATTAACACCATTCATCATTCGGACTGTACTAACTCTAACTCGAAAATCATCTGTCAAAAACCAACAACGTTCTTGCCCTTGATTTCTTTCATATTCTGTATCAATTGTCAAGACTCCATCAGTAGCAAAATGATATCTACCCACTACAGGAATACCTTCAACATAACCACGATTACGCAAAAATTTTCCAGTTCTACCTGTTTCAGAATCAGGAATATCAACTAAAATAGCAGCATAATTTGGATTAGGTTCATCATTATCTAAATTATCTTGCCAATTAAAACTTGCACCACCTGTCGCTAAAGCTGGATTTACTTTTTGCTCTTCACAAACTTCAATAACTTTAGGGTCATCTTTTGTTAAAACTTTGACAATAAAATTAGATTCCCCTGACTCATCTTCAGCAGAATCAAAATGATGAACAGTACGTTGAGAAAACCATGTTCCCTCACTTTTGATAAAAAAATCCATCATTGTCATTGGTGGAGTAAATCGCATCTTTAATTTTTTACCTCTAAAGTTTCGTTAATATCCTCCAGATTTTTAGTTAAGAAAAATCAACAAAAATCTAGTTGAGAGTCATAAAATTATAGGATAAATCAAATGGAGACTTTTGAATAGATAATTAACGAATCTATATATAAAACCCATTGTCAATAGTAAGCAATCCTCAAACAAAATGCAGTTTCAATCAGCTACAGAAATTATTCAAGCTTATCAGCAAAACAAAAATCTTATCGGTAGTAATTTACAAGGTATAGATATTAGTGAAATTGAAGTATATCAAATTAATCTGAGTCAAAGCAATTTACAACAAGCTAAATTAAATAATACTATTCTTATCGGAGCAAATTTGAGTCAAGCCGACTTGAGTGGAGCAAATCTCAAAGGTGCTGATTTACGAGGAGCTAACCTTCAAGGTGCGAACTTGAGTGGAGCAGATTTAACTGATACTTATTTGAACAGAGCTGAACTACAGAATGCTAATTTTACCAATGCTAACTTAGAAGGTACTAAACTCCAAGTAGCTTACTATGATGGGGGAACTGTTTGGCCTGAAGGATTTGCTTACAAACAATCAGGAGCAGTTGGACCTAGAGCTAATTTAAGTGGAGCTTTCTTAAATACAGCTTACCTGAGAGGGGCTGACCTCCGTGGTGCTAATTTGCGGGGAGCTTATCTGAGTGGTACAGACTTGACAGGTGCAAATTTGCAAGGTGCTGCTTTGAGTGGAGCGAATATGAAGGGAGCTTTTTTGATAGGAGCTAATTTGCGCGATGCTCGACTCAATGCGGTAGAGTTGGATGGAGCAGATTTACGGGCAGCCGATTTAACAGGAGCAAGTTTAGATAACATTATTAGTATTGCTGGAGTTGATTTTACTTTAGTGCAAGGATTGAGTGATGATGCTAGAGCTATGTTATCTGGATATCCTGGTAAAGATTTAAGCACTTGGAATTCTTTTAGTCGGACTAATACCAAGAGTAGTTTATTATCTTATCTGAATGATTTTTGAATATTAGACTTTATCTAAAATCTAAAAACTGTAACGTTATAGTTTCATTAATTGTCAAGCTGCAATAGGGCGATCGCTACTCAGATAATTCCTCTAAAATCTAAAAACTGTAACGTTATAGTTTCTTTCAGTCTCCAGCCAAATTTTCCTCAGAGAT